>NZ_JBFBBY010000008.1:0-106398 GCF_040682875.1 Amycolatopsis sp. NPDC051071
GGTCCCCATAGGACAAATTTCGTCCTATGGGGACCCCTCATGACACTTCCGGACCGAGACGACCCGGTCCACCGCTCACATTTCGAAGCGGTAGCCCATACCCGGTTCCGTCAGCAGATGCCGCGGCCGCGAGGGTTCCGGTTCCAGTTTCCGCCGCAGTTGCGCCAGATACACCCGCAGGTAGTGCGACTCGGTCTCGTAGGTCGGGCCCCAAACCTCGTGCAGCAGTTGTTTCTGCGCCACCAGCCGTCCCCGGTTGCGCACCAGGAGTTCCAGCACACCCCATTCGGTCTTGGTGAGGTGTACCTCCTTGCCGTCGCGGCGCACTTTCTTGGCCGCGAGGTCGACGCAGAACGATCCGGTGTCCACCACCGCGTCCACACCATCCACACTGGTCGCCGCCGAACGCCGCACCGCCGCGCGGAGTCGCGCCAGGAGTTCGTCCATGCCGAAGGGTTTGGTGACGTAGTCGTCGGCACCGGCGTCGAGGGCCTGCACCTTGTCGGCCGAGTCGCCGCGTGCGGACAGCACGATGATGGGCACCGTCGTCCAGCCACGCAGTCCGGCGATCACCTCGGTGCCGTCGAGGTCGGGCAGGCCGAGGTCGAGCACCACGACGTCGGGTTTGGTCTCGGCGACGGCCTTCAGCGCGGCCGTCCCGTCGTGCGCGGTGATCACCTTGTAGCCGCGGGCGGACAGGTTGATCCGCAGGGCTCGCACGATCTGCGGTTCGTCGTCGACGACCAGCACGGTCGCCAACGCGGTTTCGACGCTCATCGCACTCGCTCCTCCTCTTCGGTTTCGCTGCCCTCGTCGTCGAAAGCGAGGAGGTTCTTTTCCGGATCCTGACCGGCATAGGCCGGCAGGGAGATGACGACGGTGAGTCCGCCGCCGGGGGTGTCTTCCGCCCGGATCCGCCCACCCATCGCCTCGGTGAACCCCTTGGCGACCGACAGTCCCAGTCCGACCCCCGGCACGCTGTCCCGGTCCCCGCCCAGCCGCTGGAACGGCGCGAAGGCCGAATCCGCGGTGCCTTTCTTGAGCCCGCGCCCGTGGTCGATGATGCGTAGTTCGACATGTTCCGAATGGGTGCTGGCGCGGGCCGAGACCGGCTCGCCGGACACCCCGTGCCGCAGCGCGTTGTCGACGACGTTCGCGACGACCCGTTCCAGCAGGCCGGGATCGGCGCAGACCGACGGCAGCCGGGCGTCGATCGCGACCACGACGGAAGCCGAGTTGTCCACATTGGACAACGCATGCGCGACGACCTCGTCGTAGCCGACCGGACGCAGATGCGGGCGGACGGCGCCGGTCGCCAGCCGGGACGAGTCGAGCAGGTTGTCGATCAGCCCGGCGAGCCGGTCGGCCGATTCCTCGATCGCCTCCAGCAGCTCTTCGGTGTCCTCTTCGGACAGTGAGATGTCGGTCGCGCGCAGGCTTCCGATGGACGCCTTGATCGAGGTGAGCGGCGTGCGGAGATCGTGCCCCACCGCCGACAACAGGGCCGTGCGCAGCTCGGTCGCCTCGGCTTTGCGCTCGGCACGGACGGCCGCCTTCGCCGTCCGTTGCTGCCGCAAGGCGAGCAACGCCTGCCCGGCGACGGCTTCCAGCACCCGCCGGTCGGACGCGGGCAGCGCCCGGCCGCGCAGCGTCAGATGGACGTCGGCGGTGACCGCGATGTCGGCGTCGGCCTGGTCAGGATCGGCGCAGGGATCCGAGCCCGCGTTCGCCACGCGCTTCCACTTCCCGTCCCGCTTTTCCAGCAGGGTCACCGAAGTCATCCCGAAGTTCTCGCGCACCTTCTCCAACAGCCGTTCGATCGGGTTCGTCTGCGTGAGCACGGTCCGCGCGTAGGAGGCGAGCAGTGCCGCCTCGGTCCGCGCCCGCGCGGCCTGGGTGGCGCGGCGGGCGGCCGTGTCGACGACGACCGCGACGAGGATCGCCACCAGCACCATCGCGACCAGGGTGATCACGTTGCGCGGTTCGTGGACGGTCAAGGTGTACAGCGGCGGGGTGAAGAAGAAGTTCAGCAACCCGGCCGAGAGCACCGCCGCGAGCAACGCGGGCCCGAGCCCGCCCACGAGCGCGACGAGCACTGTCGCGAGCACGTAGTCGACAACGTCGGTGGAGAAGTCCAAGTGATTCCGTAGCAGGACGCCGACCAGTGTCGCCAGCGACGGCAGCACCAGCGAGAGCGCCCAGCCCGCCAGCCGCCGCGAGGGCGTCAACGGGCTCCGGCCGAAGCGGGCACGCAGCCGCCCGCCCGCTTCGTCGTGCGTGACCATGTGGACGTCGATCGCGCCGGACCGCTGGACCACGGCCGCGCCGATGCCCTCGTCGAACAGCCGCGCCACCCGCGACCGCCGCGAGGTGCCCACGACCAGCTGGGTCGCGTTCACGCCGCGCGCGAAGTCGAGCAGTGCCATCGGGACGTCGTCGCCGACCACGGTGTGGAAGGTCGCGCCGACCTCTTCGGTCAGCTTCCGGTACTTGCCGACCGCCGTCGGGCCCATCCCGGCCAGCCCGTCACCACGCAGGATATGCAGCACCTGCAGTTCGGCACCCGCGCGGTTCGCGATCCGGCTCGCGCGGCGGATCAGCGTCTCGCTCTCCGGTCCGCCGGTGATGGACACGACCACCCGTTCGCGTGCTTCCCACGTGTCGGTGATCTTCTGCTCGGCGCGATACCGCTGGAGTGCGACGTCGACCTGGTCGGCGACCCACAGCAGCGCGAGCTCCCGCAACGCGGTGAGATTGCCGGGCCGGAAGTAGTTGCCCAGCGCCGCGTCGATGCGCTCGGCCGGGTAGACGTTGCCGTGCGCCAGTCGCCGCCGCAGTGCCTCTGGCGTGATGTCGACCAGTTCCAGCTGCTCGGCCCGCCGCACGACCTCGTCGGGCACCGTCTCCTGCTGGGTGACGCCGGTGATGCGCTCGACGACGTCGTTGAGGCTCTGCAGATGCTGCACGTTGACCGTGGAGAGGACGTCGATCCCGGCGGCGAGCAGTTCGTCGATGTCCTGCCAGCGCTTCTCGTTGCGTGAGCCCGGCACGTTGGTGTGCGCGAGTTCGTCGACCACGGCGACCTCGGGCGCGCGGGCGAGCAACGCGTCGAGGTCCATCTCCTCGAACTCGCGATCGCGATGCTCGGACCGGCGGCGCGGCACGGTCTCCAGGCCCTCGACGAGCTCCGCGGTCTTCTTGCGGCCGTGCGTCTCGACCAGGCCGACGACCACGTCGGTGCCCCGGTCGAGGCGGCGGCGCGCCTCGCCGAGCATCGCGAAGGTCTTGCCGACGCCGGGGGCCGCGCCGAGGTAGATCCTCAGCTCACCCCGGCGCGGCTTGGTCGTGTTCTCGTCCACGTCTGTCAGTGTGCTCCTCCGGCCGCGTCGCGCACGGCCAAGTTGACCTTCAGCACATTGACGCCCGGCACACCGATCCCGGCGCCGCTCGTGTTCTCCGCCACGAGCTGGCGAACCTTCTCCTCGGAGAGGCCGGTGTTCCTCGCCACTCGCGTGACCTGCAGGCCGGCGTAGGCGACGCTGATCGCCGGATCCATCCCCGATCCCGACGCCGTCACCGCGTCCGCGGGCACCTGTGACTCCTGGACGCCTTCGCGGGCGGCGATCAGTTTCCTGCGCTCGCCGATGGCCGCGACCAGATCCTCGTTGTACGGGCCCTTGTTCGAGGCGCCGGACGACGACGGGTCGCCGGGGCCGAGCGCGTCCTTCGAACCCGCGGACGGGCGGTTGTGGAACCAAGGGTCCTTCGCCGGGTCTGCCGCGACCGGGTCGACGCCGATCAGCGACGAGCCGACGGCCAGCCCGTCCTGGGTGACGATCGAGCCTTCGGCGTTGCCTTCCAGGCCGGGGATCCGCGCCACGGCCCAGACGCCGAGCGGGTAGACGACGCCGAGAAGCACGGTCATCACGAGGAGGACCCGCAGCCCGGCGAGGGTTTGTTTGAACAACGGTTTCATCAGGGTCACCCGATTCCAGGAATGAGACGGACCACGAGGTCGATCAGCCAGATCCCGAGGAACGGGCTGACGATGCCGCCGAGGCCGTAGATCAGCAGGTTCCGGCGCAGCAGCGCCGAAGCCGAGGATGGCTTGTACCGGACGCCGCGCAGGGCGAGCGGGATCAGCCCGGCGATGATCAGCGCGTTGAAGATGACCGCCGACAGGATCGCCGACTTCGGCGTGGCCAGCTGCATGATGTTGAGCGCGCCGAGCTGGGCGAAGATGCCGGTGAACATCGCGGGCAGGATGGCGAAGTACTTCGCGAGGTCGTTGGCGACGCTGAAGGTGGTCAGCGCGCCGCGGGTGATCAGCAGCTGCTTGCCGATCTCCACGATCTCGATCAGCTTCGTCGGGTCGGAGTCGAGGTCCACCATGTTCCCCGCCTCCTTGGCGGCGGAGGTCCCGGTGTTCATCGCGACGCCGACGTCGGACTGCGCCAGCGCGGGAGCGTCGTTGGTGCCGTCGCCGGTCATCGCGACCAGCCGCCCGCCTTCCTGCTCCTTCTTGATCAGCGCCATCTTGTCTTCGGGTTTGGCCTCGGCGAGGTAGTCGTCGACACCGGCGTCCCGCGCGATGGCCTTGGCCGTCAGCGGGTTGTCCCCGGTGATCATGATGGTCTTGATGCCCATCGCGCGGAGCTGGACGAACCGCTCCTTCATCCCGGGTTTGACCACGTCGGACAGCCGGATCACGCCACGCACGAACGCTTTCGCGCCGTCGTATTCGGCGACGACCAGCGGCGTCCCGCCCTGCTGGCTGATCTCGTCGACGACGCGTTCGGTCTCGTCCGGCATGTCACCGCCGCGGTCGCGGACCCACTCGCGCACGGCGGCGGTGGCACCCTTGCGCACCTGGCGCTCGCCGACGTCGATACCGCTCATCCGCGTCTGCGCGGTGAACTCGACGAAATCCGCGAGCTTTTCGTCGTCCGACGCCGTCTCGGCGAGCCCGTGTTCGCGGGCGACGAGTTCGACGATGCTGCGGCCTTCCGGCGTGCCGTCGGCGAGGCTGGACAGCCGGGCCGCCTTGGCGATGTCCGCCGTGGTGGACCCGCCGACCGGGATCAGCTCGGTGGCCTTGCGGTTGCCGAAGGTGATCGTGCCGGTCTTGTCCAGCAGCAGCGTCGAGACGTCGCCGGCGGCTTCCACCGCGCGGCCGCTCGTCGCCAGGACGTTGCGCTGCACCAGCCGGTCCATCCCCGCGATACCGATCGCGGACAGCAGCGCGCCGATCGTGGTCGGGATCAGGCAGACCAGCAACGCGGTCAGCACGATCACGGACTGCTGGCTGCCGGAGTACCCGGCCATCGGCTGCAGCGCCACGACGGCGAGCAGGAAGATGATCGTCAGCGTCGAGAGCAGGATCGTCAGCGCGATCTCGTTCGGCGTCTTCTGCCGGGAAGCGCCCTCCACCAAGGCGATCATCCGGTCCACAAAGGACTCGCCGGGTTTGGTGGTGATCTTCACGACGATCCGGTCCGAGAGCACCGTGGTGCCGCCGGTGACCGCGCACCGGTCGCCGCCGGATTCGCGGATGACCGGGGCCGATTCACCGGTGATGGCCGATTCGTCGACGGTCGCGATGCCCTCGACGACGTCGCCGTCGCCAGGGATGATCTGCCCGGCCTCGACGACCACGAGATCGCCGACGCGCAGATCGGCACCCGGCACGTTCTCCTCGTCGCCGTCCTCGGTGAGGCGGCGCGCGATGGTCTCCTTCTTGCTGCGGCGCAGGGTTTCCGCCTGTGCCTTGCCCCGGCCTTCGGCGACGGCCTCGGCGAGGTTCGCGAACAGGACGGTGAACCACAGCCAAATCGCGATGAGGATGGTGAACACACTCGGGTCGGTGACGGCGAAGACTGTCGTCAGCGCCGAACCGAGCCACACCACGAACATGACCGGATTGGCCAGCTGGTGCTGGGGGTTCAGCTTGCGCAGCGCGTCCGGAAGGGAGGTCAGCAGCTGGCGCGGGCTGAAGATCCCCGCGCCGACCCGGCCGGTGTTTTCGACATGGTGCTGGGAGATCTCCTCCGGCGTGCGTTCCTGAGTCATGGTCATGCGAGTGCCTCTGCGATGGGCCCGAGCGCGAGCGCCGGGATGAAGGTGAGGGCCGCGACGAGCACGATCGTGCCCGCGAGCATCGTGCCGAAAAGCGGTCCGGTGGTGGGGAGCGTGCCCGCGGTCTCCGGGACCTTCCGTTGGGAGGCAAGGGATCCGGCGAGGCACAGCACGGCGATGATCGGGATGAACCGGCCGAGCAGCATGGCCACTGACAACGATGACTGGAACCAGTCGTTCGTCGCGGTCAGCCCGCCGAACGCGCTGCCGTTGTTGTTGCCCGCCGACGCGTAGGCGTAGAGGACTTCGGAAAGCCCGTGCGCGCCCGAGTTGGTCATGGCGGCCGGGGTGTCGGACCGCATCAGCGCGATACCGGAGCCGAGCAGCACCACGGTCGGCATCGCGAGCATGGCGACGGCCGCGCAGGTGACCTCGCGTTTGCCGAGCTTCTTGCCGAGGTATTCCGGCGTCCGGCCGACCATCAGCCCGGCGAGGAACATCGCGATCACGGCCATCACCAGGATGCCGTAGAGACCGGTGCCCACCCCACCCGGCGAGATCTCGCCCAGCAGCATGTTGAGCAGGGCTCCGCCGCCGCCGAGCCCGCTGTAGCTGTCGTGCATGCTGTTGACCGCGCCGGTCGACGTGCCGGTGGTGGCGTTGGCGAACAACGCGCTCAGTCCGATGCCGAACCGCTGCTCCTTGCCCTCCAGATTCGCCCCGGCGGCCAGCGACGCCGGCCCGCTCGCGTGGGCTTCGGACAGCCAGGTCACCGTCAGCATGACGGTGGAGAGCGCGGCCATCACCGAGAGCAGGACGTAACCCTGCCGGGTGTTGCCGACGAGTTTGCCGAACGTCCGGGTCAGCGAGACCGGGATGACCAGGATCAGGAAGATCTCGATCAGGTTCGTCCAGGCGTTGGGGTTCTCGAACGGGTGCGCGGAGTTGGCGTTGAAGATGCCACCGCCGTTGGTGCCGAGTTCCTTGATCGCCTCCTGGCTCGCGGCGGGCGCGAGCGCGATCTTGCTGGTGCCGCCGTCCGGGTTGAGGACGTCGACACCACTCTTGAGGCTCTGGACGACGCCGAGCGCGATCAGCGCGATCGCGGCCACGAACGCCATCGGCAGCAGGATCCGGATCGTGCCGCGGGTCAGGTCCACCCAGAAGTTGCCGAGCCGGTCGGTCTTCGCGCGGACGAACCCGCGGACCACCGCGATGGCGACCGAAAGACCCACGGCCGCGGACAGGAAGTTCTGCACGGTCAGCCCAGCCATCTGGACGAAGTGGCCCATGGTCGCTTCGGGGCTGTAGGACTGCCAGTTCGTGTTCGTCACGAAGCTGACGGCAGTGTTGAAGGCGACCGCCGGCGAGACCGGTTCCTTGCCGAGGCTCCACGGCAGGACCGACTGGAGCCGCTGAAGCAAGTACAGGAAAACGACGGAGACGAACGAGAAGCCGATCACGGCGGACGCGTAGGTCTTCCAGTGCTGCTCCGATCCGGGGTTCACCCGGAACAGGCGGTACAGGCCACGTTCGGCCTTGGTGTGCTTCTCGGTGGAGAAGACGCGCGCCATGTAGTCGCCGAGTGGCCGGTAGACCACGGCGAGCGCGACGAGTAAGAGACCGGCCTGCAGGAGGCCGGCCGTGGTGTCTGTCATTCCAGTCCCTCCGCGGGAACAAGTACGTCGGGACGCATCAAAATTTCTCCGGCCTGACCAGTGCGATGAACAAATAGACGATCAGCCCCAGCGCCAGCAGTCCGCCGACGACATTGGCAGGAGTTCCCGTGCCCGTCACAGCTTCTCCAGACCACGCAAGGTCAGGGCGAGAACCACGAATACGCCGATCAGGAGCACGGCGTAGAGCAAGTCGGCCACTAGGCACCTCTCAGGACAGGTCACCCCATCGGTGACCAGGACTCCGCCACAGTGCGCCGTGCGGAGCCGCCCACGACCTCGGCCTGACGACCTCTTGATGCCCCGATCGGGTGCGTTTACGCGTTCTTGACGCTCGGTGACTTGTCCCACAGGCAGTGACTCACCGAGGACGGAGCGTGCAATTCGGGCAGACAAGCTGATCAAAGCGTGTTACACCGGTGTTACCAATAGTTGTATGTACTAAGCAACAGGAGGTAGCGATGTGCGGAATCGCAGGGTGGGTCTCCTACGACACGGACTTGACGCAACGCCGCGAGGTCATCGACGCGATGACCGAGACCATGGCGTGCCGCGGGCCTGACGACGCGGGAACCTGGATCCGGCCCCAGGTGGCACTGGGTCACCGCCGTCTCGCGATCATCGATTTGCCGGGCGGCAGGCAGCCGATGGCCGAGGCCGGTCTGGCGGCCATGGTCTACAGCGGTGAGGCGTACAACTTCACTGAACTGCGTGAGGAACTTTCCAAGCGGGGCCACAAATTCGAGACCGACAGCGACACAGAGGTCGTACTCCACGGCTACCTGGAGTGGGGTGACGAGGTCGTCGACCACCTCAACGGGATGTACGCCTTCGCGATCTGGGACGAGCGCGACGAGAAGCTCGTGATGATCCGCGACCGCATGGGCATCAAGCCGTTCTACTACTACCCGACCCCGGACGGCGTGCTCTTCGGTTCCGAGCCGAAGGCGATCCTCGCGAACCCGTTGGCACGCAAGGTGGTCGACAGCGACGGCCTGCGCGAGCTGATGTCCATGACCAAAACCCCCGGCTGGTCGCTGTGGAAGGGCATGCACGAGGTCGGGCCGGGCACGATCGTCACCGTGGACCGGTCCGGGATCCGCACGCGGACGTACTGGAAGCTCGACGCGAAGCCGCATGCGGACGACCAGGAGACCACGGTCGCCAAGGTCCGCGAGCTGATGACCGACATCGTGCACCGGCAACTGGTCGCCGACGTACCCCGGTGCGTCCTGCTGTCCGGCGGGCTCGATTCGAGCGCCGTCACCGGCCTCGCGGCGGCACGGCTGGCCGAACAGGGTGAACAGCTTCGGACGTTCTCGGTCGATTTCCTCGGCCAGGAAGACAACTTCAAGCCGGACGAGATCAGGGACACGCCGGACTCGCCGTATATCCGCGATGTCGCGGAACTTGTCGGCTCCGCACACCAGGACGTCATGCTCAACCCGGCCGAGCTGAGCGACCCGGCGGTGCGCCGTGCGGTGCTGACCGCACGGGACATCCCGGCCGGGCTCGGCGATATGGACACCTCGCTTTACCTGCTGTTCAAGGCGATTCGTGCGGAGTCGACGGTCGCGCTGTCCGGCGAATCGGCCGACGAGGTGTTCGGCGGCTACCGCTGGTTCCACGACGAGGAAGCGGTGAACTCGGGGACGTTCCCCTGGCTCGCGTTCCGCATGGGACTGACCAGTGAGCGGACCACGCTGCTGCGCGAGGAGGTCCGGCGGAACCTGGACCTGCCCGGCTACATCGCCGACCAGTACAGCACCGCCGTCGCCCAGGTCGAGCACCTCGACGGCGAGAGCGAGCAGGACGCCAAGATGCGGACGGTCTGCAACCTCCACCTCACCCGGTTCGTGCGGATGCTGCTGGACCGCAAGGACCGCGCGTCGATGGCCGTCGGACTCGAAGTACGGGTGCCGTTCTGCGACCACCGGCTCGTCGAGTACGTTTACAACACGCCGTGGTCGCTGAAGACGTTCGACAGCAGGGAAAAGAGCCTGCTGAGGCACGCGACCGAACATGTGCTGCCCGCGTCGGTGCGTGACCGGGTCAAGAGCCCGTATCCGTCCACACAGGACCCCGGCTACGCGGCGGCGTTGCAGCAGCAGGCCAAGGAAGCGCTGACCGAACGGGACAACCCGGTGTTCACGCTGGTGGACCGCGACTGGGTGCACCGAGTGTCCGAAGTGGACCCGGTCACGATGTCCTCGGCCCAGCGCAGCGGGATCGACCGCATGCTGGACCTCTACCACTGGTTCGACATCTACCGTCCCGAGTTGCGGCTCGACTGAGCCGGGCGGTCCGCCACCGTCACTGCTGTCTCAGCGACGGCGGCGGACCGTTCCCCCTACCGCGACACCCCCGAGCACCGCGGTCGCGGCGAGCAGGATGCCCGCCTCGGTCCACTGGAACCGCCAGAACCGTTCGGCGGGTTGATAGACGGTGAAGGACCGATAGCCCACCGCTTCCGCGCATTTCGTCTTTTCCCGCTCCCGTGGGCAACCGGGGACGTCGTCCAGCAACCCCAGTTCGCGGCCGTCCGGAGCGAGCAAGCCCAGCCGTACGATATCGGCGTCCTTTGTGGACACGTCGAGGCCGATCGTGCGCACGGGCTCCGCGTAGTGCGGCCGCAGGAGCAGCAAGGCGATCGAGGCCGCGACGAACACCCCGACGGTGATCGCGATGGCGGGCAAGGTCTTGCGCACCAGCACCCCGGCCGCGGTACCGAGGGTGAAGGCGAACAGCCACCACGCCACCGGTGCGATGCCGACGGCGCCGAAGTACGAGGTCTCGGCCAGCGTCTCGGCCTTGCCTGGGAAGATCTCCAACCACTTGCCGAGCATCTGTCCCGAAGCGAGCCCGGCCAGCGCCGCGGCCGAGGCGAGGACGGCGAACTTGACACCCAGCCAGCGGCCGCGGCTCACCGACTGCGTCCACACGAGCTGGTAGCTGTTGCGCTCGTACTCCCTGGCGAGCAGCGGCGCGCCCCAGAAGATGCCCGCCAGCAAGGGAACGAACGGCAGCATCACGATCAGCGGGTAGATCTTCTGGTAGAGATCCTCCAGACCCGCGTCGTACTCACGGCAGGGCACACCGCCCCCGTAGCAGTACGAGGAGACCTTCCCGTTCGCGGAATCGAGGGCGACCTGCCCGGAGAAGAGCAGGATGCCGCCGACCGCGGCCAGGAACCCCAGGGTGACGAGCAGCTGGGTACGGTGCTGCCGCCAGGTGAGCCAGAGCAAGAACGGTCCTTTCTAGGAGCGTCGCCGGATGGCGAAGGTCGCGGCGACCGCGAGCAGGAGTGCGGCGCCGCCCAGGATCGCGGCTTCGGTCCATTGGAAGCGCCAGTAGAAGTCCGGGGTCAGGACCTTGAGAGCGGTGACCTCACCGGTGGCGTCGGTGATCGTTTCGACGACCCGGCCGCCCGGGCCGTCACGGCCGAAGTTCAAGGCGATGAGTTTCGGTTCGGCGTAGAGGTCACGGACGTTGGACAGGCCGATCATGAGCCCCACGGCCACCACGATGGTGACGGCGATGGCCGGGAGGGTTTTGCGGATGAGCGCGCCCGCGGCGGTGCCGAGCACGAATCCGAACAGCCACCACGCGCCGGGTGCGACGCCGGTCATCGCGAACAGGACCGGGTTGTCGAAGCGGCTGATGAACGAGGTGTCACCGCGATCGGCGGGGAAGACCTCCAGCCAGCGCTGCGTCATCGTGCCGAACGCGAGGCCACCCAGTGTGGCGAGGACGGCGAGGAACCCCAGTTTCACGCCGAGCCACCGGAACCGCGAGATCGACTGGGTCCAGGCGAGTTTCGTCGTGCCGCGTTCGTATTCCGCCGCGACCAGCGGGGCGCCCCAGAAGATCCCGATAGCCACCGGAGCCACCTGCAGCCAGGACAGATAGGCGTACAGATCCTCGAAGAGGTTGGCCGGATCCGGGCTGCCCGCGGCGGCGGTCCCGTTGACCAGCAACAGGATCCCGATCAGGACGAGGGCGCCCGCGGTGATCAGCAGCTGCGCCCGGTGCTGACGGTAGGTGAGCCAGAACATCGTTCCCCCTTACGCCGAAGCCAGTGTCGGACGCGGCAGACTCGCGGACTCGGGCCGCCGGAGATAGGCGAGGACCAGGTCCTCCAGGTTCGCCGGTCGATCTGTCCACTGTGGACCCAGCGGGATCGGCGCGGTGCGGGCGAAGACGGTCGCCTGCCTGCCCGCCCGGCTGTCCTCCACGACGGCGACGCGGTTGGCCAGCGCGTCGGCCTCCTCCACGGGTCCGGACAGGATCCGGTGCCCGGCGACGAGTTCGTCGATGTCGCCACTGACCTGCACGCGGCCGCCGTTGAGGACGATCAGCCAGTCGCAGGTGTTCTCCAGATCCGACACGACGTGCGAGGAGAGCAGGACGGTCATGCCGGTTTCCGCGACCGCCTCCATCAATCCGCGCATGACCTCGTGCCGGGCCAGCGGATCGAGGTTGGCGAGCGGCTCGTCGAGCACGAGGAGGTCCGGGCGCTTCGCCAGCGCGAGAGTGAGCGCGACCTGTGCGCGCTGTCCGCCGGAAAGCTTGCCCACCTTGTGCTTCAAGGGAAGCCGCAGCGAATCGATGCGTTTGAGTGCGTACTCGTCGTCCCAGCCGGGGTTGAGGCGTCTGCCGAACTTGAGCATCTCGGCGATACTGAAACCGGGGTACAGCGGCTTGTCCTGTGCCAGGAACGCGGCGGTTCCTTGGATCGAGACCTCGCCGAGGGTCGCGTCGAGCAACCCGACGGCCAGATGCAGGAAGGTCGTCTTGCCGGCGCCGTTGGGTCCGACCAGCGCGACGACGCGTCCTTTCGGGACGGCGAGGGAACAGTCGCGCAGTGCCCATTTGCGGCGGTAGCGCTTGCCGAGGCCGGTCGCCTCGATGATGGGTTTGTCAGTCACGCCGTTCGCTCCCCTCGAAAGCCGTCGACCACCACTGAGGTGAACAACGCTTCGACGTCTTCCTGATCCAGCCCCGACTCCCGCGCGTCGCGGACCCAGCCGCCCAGGCTCTTCCGCAACCTCGTGTGCTCCGCGAACGAAGCGCCTCCCAGCGTCTTCTTCACGAAGGTGCCGAGGCCCGGCTTCCCCTCGACGAGCCCTTCGCGCTCCAGTTCGCGGTACGCCTTGAGGACGGTGTTGGGGTTGATCGCCAGCTCGGCGACCACTTCCTTCGCCGTCGGCAGCCGGTCACCCGGCTCCAGCAACCCGAGCCGGAGGGCGTGTTTGACCTGCTGGACGAGCTGGACGTAAGTGGCGACGCCCGACCCCTTGTCCAGATGGAAGGTGACCACTGGCAACACCCTTTCACTAATGAACTAGTGAAAGGGTGAAGGATGGGAGACGTGGTTGTCAAGCGAGTGGTGGGGAGACGGGCGGCAGCGGGTGTCGACCGCTGCCCCAAGACACGACGAAGGGGACCTTCCCGCATCAGGTGCGGAGAAAGTCCCCTTCGTTCAGGCAGCGTCATCGCTGCCGGAAAAACCCCAGCCCCAGTCAAGAAGAGCGCCAGTTCGACGACGCGAGGGAAGACGTCGAGCTGGCGCTACCCCCAACCCCACCGCCCGTCACGGGCGGCGCCTGTGCAAGTTAAAGGTGTCCACCGTCGTACCGGAACCGAATGGGGGGTCCTGCCCGTCTGTTGGTTGGGCACGGTTCCGGCGACGGGTCCTCGGTGGACACCTCATAAGGATCACGGAGCCCGGATGCAGGGCGCTTGCACTACGCTTGCAGCCTTCGACGACGGTGGGCGGAGGTGGCCGGGTGGAGTTCCGCGTCCTCGGCGCCGTCGAGGCGTGGGCCGATGGCGGCCCGGTCGATCTCGGTTCGCCCAAACAGCGGCTCGTGCTGGCGGTTCTGCTGCTGGAGGCGGGGCGGCCGGTGCCCCGCGACCGGATCATCGACCTGCTGTGGCCCGAAGAACCCCCGGCGAGCGCCCGGAACACCGTTCAAGCGCTGGTGTCCCGGCTGCGGGCCGTGTTCCGCGCCGCGGGCGGCCCGGAGATCGTCTCCGAGGGGACCCGCTACCTGCTCAAGGTCACCCCCTCCCAAGTGGACCTGCACCGCTTCACCGAGCTGACCGCCCAGGCCCGCGGAGCAGCCGACGAACGTGCCGTGGAACTCCTGGACGAGGCGCTCGGGTTGTGGCGAGGCGAGGCATTGTCCGACGTCGTGAGCGGTGAGGTCGCGCAGCGGTTGCGCGGCGGGATGAACGAGGCCCGCTGGACGGCGCTCGAAGATCGCGCCGAGGCCCGGTTGCGGCTCGGCCGGGGACGTCAGGTTCTCGCGGAGCTGACCGAATTGGTCGCCGCGCATCCGTTGCGGCAGCGGTTCGTCGGCCAGCTGATGCTCGCACTGCACCGTGAAGGCCGCACCGACGACGCTCTCGAAGCGTTCCGCTCGCTCAGGGGCAGGCTCGCCACCGAACTCGGCCTCGATCCCTCGCCGGAGCTGCGCAAACTCGAAGCCGCCATCCTCGCCGCGGACCCCGCACTGGAACCCGCGGCCGAAACCGGGCAGGCCACCAAACCCGCGCAGCTTCCCCACGACGTACGCGGGTTCGCCGGACGCGCGACCGAGCTGGAGCGGCTCGACGAGGCGACCCGGACTTCGAGCGACGGCACGGACATCTGGGTGATCAGCGGTACAGCAGGCGTCGGCAAAACCGCGCTCGCCGTACGGTGGGCGCATCGCGTGCGCGACGCCTTCCCCGACGGCCAGCTCTACCTCGACCTGCGTGGATTCGATCCCGACCACGAGCCACTCACGCCGGCGGTCGCGCTCACCCAGCTCCTGCAGGCGCTCGGCACCGCGCCGAAGGCCATCCCACCGGACGTCGACACGCGAGCCGCGTTGCTCCGGTCCCTGCTCGCCGACAAGCGGGTCCTCCTGGTACTGGACAACGTGCGCGACACCGGCCAGGTGACGCCGTTGCTGCCGCCGTCGGGCACCGTCCTGGTCACCAGCCGCCAGCGGCTCGGTGACCTCATCGCCCGCACCGGCGCCCGCGCGCTCCCGCTGCCCGTGTTGCCCGCCGAAGACGCGCGGCATCTGCTCGAAGCCGTGCTCGGCAGCGAGACGGTGGCCGCCGAGGCGGTCGCGGCCGCCGAATTGGCCAGGCTGTGCGGGCATCTTCCGCTCGCCTTGCGTATCGCGGCGGCGAATCTGGGCGCGAGCGGCGAACCCGAGATCGCCGAACTCGCCCGTGAGCTGGCCGGGAGCGACCCACTCGCCGAACTGACCGTCGACGGCGCCGAGGAAAGCGCCGTGACCACCGCGTTCGGCGTCTCCTACCGGGCATTGCCGGAGGAGCACCGGCTGCTGTTCCGCAGGCTCGCGCTGGTCCCGGGTCAGACGTTCACCGCGTCCGCCGCCCAGGCGCTGACCGGCGCGACCCGGGCGAGCCAGCAGCTCAAAGCCCTCGCGGCTGCGCACCTCGTCGAGCGCTACACCCCGGGCCGCTACCGCTTCCACGACCTCCTCCGCAGTTTCGCGGCGGGCCGCACGCTGTGCGAGGACACGAAGTCCGAACGGGACACCGCGGAGCGACGGCTCTTCGACAGCTACCTGACCACCGCCGACGCCGCGGGCCGCGTGCTCATCCCCCATTTCCTGCGGTTGCCACGTGAAGAGCCGGAAGACAAACCCTTCGCCGACACCGACGAGGCGCTGGCCTGGCTGGACGCCGAGTGGCCGAACCTCGCCGCCGCCGTCGAGCACAGCGCCGAACACGGCCCGCCCGAGTACTCCTGGCACCTCGCCGACGCGCTCCGCGCCTTCTTCCACCAGCGCGGCCATCACGCCGAATGGATCGACACCGCGTCGACGGCGCTCAAGGCCGCCCGCCGAAGCGGCGCGGGACAAGCACAAGCGGCGATGCACCTGAGCATCGCGCTCGCCTGCGTCAACAGCGGCCGGTACGACGAGGCACGCGAGCACCTCACCAGCGCTTTGGCCGGGGACCTGCTCGAAGGCTGGCCGGCGGGCCGGGCCGCGGTGCTCAACAATCTGAGCGCGGTGCACCAGCGACTCGGCGACCCGCAGGAAGCCATCCGCTGCGGCGTCGAATCCTTGCGGCTGTGCGAAGAACTTAACCTGCCCGGTGTGTCGATGGCGCTGGCGAACCTCGGTTTCCCCTACTGGCAGACCGGCCAGCTCGACGAGGCACTCACCCATTTCACCCGTGCGCTCGCGGTCTCCGAACGGGACGGCGCCCGGTTCAGCGTCGCGGTGCTGCTGGTCGACCTCGGCAACGTGCACCGCGACCTCGGACAACTCGACGAGGCCTACGACTTCTACACCAGCGCGCTGGCCGCCAACCGCGAACTCGGCTACACCTATGGCGAGGCCACGGCTTTGTCCGGCAGGGCCGTGCTCGAAAGCAAACGCGACCCGAGTGAACAGAACCGCGCGGACGCGCTCGCCGCCGTCGAACTCACCCGCAAGATCGGCGACCGCGGTACCGAGGCCTGGACACTCGTCGGGCTCGGGGAGGTCTGCCTGCGGCTCGGCCTGCCGGAAGAAGCCGCGGAACACCAGCGGCACGCGTTGTCGATCGCCCGTACGACCAGTTTCTTCTGGTGTGAGGCCGCCGCGCGGACCGGGCTCGCGGAAACCCTGCTGGAACTGGGAAAACTCGGCGAAGCCCGGACACACGGCGAACTCGCCCTCGAACTCGCCACCCGCTCCGGCTACCGGCTTGTCGAAGAACGCGCGAAGCTGATCCTCGACACGCTTCTTTAGACACGCCCTAGGGCGTGTCTGGCAAATCTCGTTCGTGGTCTTCGCGCCCAGGCGGCCCCTGGCGGCGTGGGCCCTTCGACCGAGTACGTCCAGTACGAGGCCGAAGGGCCCACACCACCAGGAACCACCTGGATCACGAACCCCATCGAACAGATCTGCCAGACACGCCCTAGACGCGCACATCCTCGATCCGCACAGGACGGCGTTCGCGACGGGAGACCTCGCACGCCTCGGCGATGTAGAACGCTTCCAGCGCGTCGGCCGCACCACACGGGCTCGGCGCCCGACCGGCCGCGACCTCCAGGAACGCCTTCAGCTCGCCGACGTAGGCAGGCCGGAACCGTTCCATGAAACCGGGGTACGCGGGTCCGGGCAGCGGCTGGACGCCGGGCTCCACCGACGTCAGCGGCGTGCGGTCGTCCAGGCCCACCACCGCGTTCCCGGCCGAACCGAGTACCTCCAGCCGGACGTCGTAGCCCGCGCCGTTGTAGCGGCTCAGTGAGACCACGGCCAGCGTGCCGTCGTCCAGCGTCAGTGTGGCGGCCGCGGTGTCGACGTCACCGGCGTCGGCGAAGAACCGCTCACCCTTGTTCGCCCCGACGGCGTAGACCTCGACGACTTCCCGGCCGCTGACGAACCGGACGACGTCGAAGTCGTGCACCCCGCAGTCGCGGAACAGGCCGCCGGAATGCGCGACGTACTCCGCGGGAGGCGGCACCGGATCCAGTGTGGTCGCGCGCAGGGTGTGCAGCCAGCCGAGTTCACCCGAGGCCACCGCTGCTTGAGCGGCCGCGTAACCCGCGTCGAACCGGCGCTGGAAACCGATCTGCACCGGCACGTCCGCACCGGCGATCTTGTCGATCACCGCGAGCGTGCCAGGGATGTCGGCGGCGACCGGCTTCTCGCAGAACACCGGGATCCCCGCGTCGACGGCCCGGAGGATCAGCTCCGGATGCGCGTCCGTCGCCGCCGCGATCACGAGTCCGTCCAAAGAGGACGCGAAGAGCGCGGGAAGGTCCGCTGCCGCCTCGACACCGAGTTTGGCCGCGGCCACCTGGGCACGTGCGGCGTCGACGTCGGCGACGACCACGGACGAAACCTCGTCGAAGCTCTTCAACGTTTCGGCGTGCGAAGTGCCGATCCGGCCGGTGCCTGCCAGTCCCAACCTCATTCTCTCACCCTTTCTCCGAGCGTGGCGGTGGTCGAACGGACCACCAGCGACGGGTGCAGCAGATGCCGGACCGGTTCGGTGCGTTCACCCCGGACCCGTTCGATCAGTGCTTCGACGGCCAGCCTGCCCATTTCCGTCCGCGGCTGGTCCACAGTGGTCAGTGAGATATGGCGGAGCGCGGCGAGTGACGTGTTGTCGTAGCCGACCACCGAAACGTCTTCCGGCACTCGCAAGCCCGCTTCTTCCAGTGCGGAGATCGCGCCGACGGCATTGAAGTCGTTGCCCGCCACCAAAGCTGTTGGCAGACCCCCGCGGGGGTGGTCGCCGAGCAGTTCGTGCACGGCCTTCTCGCCCGCCGTGTCGGTATGTTCGCTGTGCACGATGATCGGGTGCAGCAGGTGACGACGCATGGCCCGCTGGTAGCCCCGGCGCCGGGCGGCCGCGCCTGCCGCGACCCCACCGTCCAGATGGGCGATTCGCCGGTGCCCCAAGGAGACCAGATGCTCCACGGCGAGGGTGGAGCCGGCCTCACCGTCGTCGTTCACCGTGTCCACGTCCCGCACGCGCGAGGTACGCGAGACGAGGACGACCGGGCATTGCGCGACCGCGTCCTCGATCGCCGGGGCCTGGAGCACCGGCGACAGCAGGATCACTCCAGCGGGACGGAAGGACAACAAGTTCTTCAACGCGGCACGTTCCCGCGAAGGACTGCGGCCACCGGTGTTGAGGATCAAGTGGAAGCCCGCCGCTTCGGCCGCGGCGTCGAGCCCCTCGACGACATCGGCGAAGAACGCGTTGCGGAGATCGGAAACCATCACACCCAGTACCGTCGAGGTCCGGCTGGCCAGCGACCTGGCCATCGCGTGCGGTTCGTAGCCGAGGTCGTGCGCCGCGCACAGCACCCGGGTCCGCCGTTCGTCGGAGACATTGGGCGCGTTGCGCATCACCAGCGACACGAGCGCCCGGGACACCCCCGCTTTCGCGGCGACGTCCTCCATCGTCGGTCGCGCCATTTTCCAGCCTTCCCCTGCCCTTGACTTTACTGTGACGGACGCTACAAGATTAGAGCGCTCTAATCAATAGAGCGCTCCAACCCCGATCGCCCACGGAGGTCGACGATGACATCCCGGATCCGAATCGCCGCCGCCCCGATCTCCTGGGGTGTCTGCGAAGTCCCCGGCTGGGGCCGCGTACTCGACGCGGGGACCGTACTGGGCGAGATGGCGGAACTGGGGATGACCGCGACCGAACTGGGCCCTCCCGGTTACCTGCCGCGTGACCCGGCCGTGCTGCGTGAACTGCTTAGTGGCCACCGCCTCGATCTGGTCGGCGGCTTCCTCGCCGTCGTCCTGCACCAAAACCCGGAGGCCGCACTGGCCGAAGCCGGGGAAGCCGCGGCGTTGTTCGCCGCGTGCGGCGGCGAACTGCTCGTGCTGGCCGCCGCGACCGGGCTGGACGGCTACGACGACCGGCCGGGACTGAGTGACGCCGAATGGGCGACGCTGATCGAAACGTCAAGCGAGATCAGGGAAATCGCCGCACGACACGGACTTCGCACCGTGCTGCACCCCCACGCCGGGACACACGTCGAAACCGAAGAAGAGGTCGAACGTTTTCTCGCCGATTCCGCTCTCCCGTTATGCCTGGACACCGGGCATCTGCTGATCGGCGGCACCGATCCGGTCGCACTCGCCAAACGGTACCCGGAGCGGATCGGCCACCTGCATCTCAAGGACGTTCGCGGCGAACTCGCCGACGAAGTCCGCGCCGGAAAGCTTCCCTACGCCGAGGCGGTGGGCAAAGGTCTGTATGTCCCGCTCGGTGACGGGGACGTGGACATCGAAGCGATGGTCAGGTTCGTCCACGAGGCGGGCTACGACGGGTGGTACGTGCTCGAACAGGACACCGCGCTGGGCGAGCACGACGCCGAGCTGCCGAAGCGGGATGTGGCCAGGAGCCTGGCGCATCTCGGCGGAATCGTCAGCCGGCTTCCGGCTGCCGGGTAACGGAAGAAGCGAGGAGAGACGACGATGTCCCATCGCTTGAAGAAGATCTTGGTGGTCGCGGCGGGGCTGGTGCTCCTGTCCGCGTGCACCGGGCCGAAGGCCGAGGAGAAACCCGCGGCGGCAACCGGTCCGGCGGATCCGGCGGCAACGCGGCCGAGCGGGCCGCTGCGGGTCGCGGTCATCTCGCACGGCACCGCGGGTGACGCGTTCTGGAACGTGGTCAAGAACGGCGCCGAGGAGGCGGGCAGGCAACTCGGCGTCGGAGTCGAGTACAACTCCGACGGGGATCCCGGCAACCAGGCGAAACTGGTCGACAACGCGGTCGCCCAGCAGGTCGGCGGGCTGGTGGTGTCGATGGCGAACCCGGAGGCGCTGAAGACATCGATCGAGAACGCGGTCCGCGCGGGCATCCCGGTCATCACCATCAACTCCGGTGAGGACAAGAGCGCGGGTTACGGCGCGCTCACCCACGTCGGGCAGAACGAGACGATCGCCGGTGAGGAAGCCGGGAAGAAGTTCAAGGAACTCGGCAAGAAGAAGCTGCTCTGCGTGGTCCACGAAGCGGGCAACGTCGGGCAGGCGCAACGCTGCGACGGCGCCAAGAGCGGCTTCGCGGGCGACGTGCAGACCCTGCAGGTCGACATCAGCAACCCTACCGACGCCGAATCGCGGATCAGGGGCGCGGTGCGGACCGACTCCTCGCTCGACGCCGTCCTGACGCTGAACTCGCAGGTCGCCGCGCGGGCCGTGAGCGCGATCAAGGCCGTCGGCTCGCCGGCGCAAGTCGGCACGTTCGACCTCAACACCGACGTGGTCGGCGCGATCAAGTCCGGCGATGTCGTCTTCGCCGTGGACCAGCAGCAGTACGAGCAGGGCTACCTCCCGGTTCAATTCCTCAAGCTCTACCGGGACAACGCGAACGTCGTCGGTGGCGGGAAGCCGGTGCTCACCGGACCCGACCTGGTCGACAAATCCACTGTGGACACGGTCGGCCAGTACGTGCGAAGGGGCACGCGATGACAACCACCTTTCTCGACGAACGGGTCGCGAAACCGAGGCTGCTCGACAGGCTGGTCGTCCGGCCGGAGATCGGCGCGCTCCTCGGCGCGGTCGTCGTCTTCGGATTCTTCACCGTCGTCACCGACCAGTTCTTCAGCGGCAGCGGCGTGGCGACCTGGCTCGACGACGCTTCGACGCTCGGCATCATGGCGGTCGCCGTCGCGATGCTGATGATCGGCGGCGAGTTCGACCTCTCGGCAGGCGTCATGACGGCGTCCACCGCGCTCGTCACCGCGACGCTGGCGACGCAGGCGGGCTGGAACGTGTGGCTCGCGTTGTTCGCGTCGCTGGTCTTCGCACTGGCCGTCGGCGCCTTCAACGGCTGGCTGGTGATGCGCACCGGGTTGCCCAGTTTCATCGTCACCCTCGGCACGTTCCTGGCGCTGCAAGGGTTGAACCTCGGCGTCACCCGGCTGGTCACCGGTACCGTGCAGGTTTCCGGGATGCGCTCCACGGACGGCTACGAGTCCGCCGGTTTCGTCTTCGCGTCCACTGTGGACCTCGGCGGGACGGCGTTCCAGATCTCCATCGCTTGGTGGACCGGCTTCGCCGTGCTGGCGGCCTGGCTGCTGGTGCGGACCCGGTTCGGCAACTGGATCTTCGCCGTCGGCGGCAACGCGCCCAGTTCACGCGCGGTCGGCGTCCCGGTGGTGCGCACCAAGATCATCCTGTTCATGACCACCGCGCTCGCCGCGTGGCTGGTCGGCTCGATCAACATCCTGCGGTTCGCGAGTGTGCAGGCGAACCAGGGCATCGGGCTGGAGTTCCAGTACATCATCGCGGCCGTGATCGGCGGCTGCCTGCTCACCGGCGGCTTCGGTTCGGCGATCGGCGCCGCGATCGGCGCGCTGATCTTCGGTATGGCGCGGCAGGGCATCGTGTTCGCCCGGTGGGACAGCGACTGGTTCATGCTGTTCCTCGGTGTGATGCTGCTGTCCGCGGTCCTGGTCAACAACGCCTTCCGGCGGCGTGCGGAAAGGGTCCGGCGATGAGTCATCTCTTGGAGGTCAAGGACGTCGGCAAGACCTACGGCAGTGTGATCGCGCTGCGTGCGGTGTCCACGGTGGTCAACGCGGGCGAGGTCACCTGCGTGCTCGGCGACAACGGCGCCGGGAAGTCCACGTTGATCAAGATCCTGGCCGGGGTGCACCAGCACGACAGGGGCGAGTTCCTGGTCGACGGCGGGCCGGTCAAGTTCGCCTCGCCACGGGAGGCGCTGGATCGCGGCATCGCGACGGTGTACCAAGACCTCGCCGTCGTCCCGCTGATGAGTGTGTGGCGGAACTTCTTCCTCGGCTCCGAGCCGACGGTCGGCTTCGGCCCGTTCCAGGCGCTGGACCGGAAGAAGGGCCGCGAGACGACCAAAAAGGCGTTGTCCGACATGGGCATCGACCTGCGTGACGTCGAGCAGCCGGTCGGCACGCTGTCCGGCGGTGAGCGCCAATGCGTCGCCATCGCGCGGGCGGTGCATTTCGGCGCGAAGGTGCTGATCCTCGACGAGCCGACCGCCGCGCTGGGGGTCAAACAGGCCGGTGTCGTGCTCAAGTACGTCGCGCAGGCCCGTGACCGCGGGCTCGGCGTCGTGCTGATCACGCACAACCCGCATCACGCGTATCCGGTCGCCGACCGGTTCCTGCTGCTCAACCGCGGCGCGCCGCTCGGCACCTACGAGAAGTCCGAGATCGACCTGTCCGAACTGACCCGTCAGATGGCGGGCGGTGCGGAACTGGAAGCCCTCGAACACGAGTTGCGACAGGTGGAGTCCCCTTCATGACCACTCTCGAAGCACTGACCGTCGGCCGGGTCGGGGTGGATCTCTACCCCGAGCAGAGCGGCGTGCCGCTGGCCGGGGTCAGCACCTTCGCCAAATCGCTCGGCGGGACCGCGACCAACGTCGCGGTCGCCGCCGCGCGGCTCGGGCACTCGACGTCGGTGCTGACGAAGGTCGGCCCGGACGGCTTCGGCGATTACGTGCGGCAGGCACTGCGAGAATTCGGCGTGTCGCCCGAGCACGTCGGGACGTCGGCCGGGCTGCAGACGCCGGTGGTGTTCTGCGAGCTGAACCCGCCCGCGGATCCGCCGTTGCTGTTCTACCGGTCCCCCGTCGCGCCGGATCTGACCCTTACCGAAACCGACGTGCCCTGGGACGTCGTGGAAACCGTGCCACTGCTGTGGGTCACCGGGACCGGGGTGTCGGTCGAACCGGCACGCGGCACCCAGCGCGAGATGCTGGAGCGGCGAGGACGGCGCGCGCATACCGTGCTGGACCTCGACTTCCGGCCGATGTTCTGGCCCGGCACCGACTCGGCGCGCGAAGAGATCGGCTGGATGCTCGACCACGTCACGGTCGCCGTGGGCAACCGCGCGGAGGCCGAGGTCGCCGTCGGCACCGCGGATCCCGAGGAAGCCGCCACCCGCATGCTGGAGCGCGGCGTCGGGCTCGCGGTGATCAAGAAGGGCGCCGACGGCGTCCTGGTGGCCACCCCCTATGGCCGGTGGACCGTGCCGCCGAAGCGGATCGAGGTCGTCTGCGGACTCGGCGCCGGGGACGGTTTCGGCGGCGCGCTGATCCACGGCCTGCTGTCCGGCTGGGATCCGGTGCGCGTCGCCACCTACGCCAACGCGGCGGGCGCGCTCGTCGCGTCCCGGCTGGCCTGCGCCGACGCCATGCCCACCGCCGACGAGATCGAGGAGTTGCTGTGAGCGAGCTGCACCGCCGGATCGGGACCCTTTCGGACGAGCGGGACCCGGTCCGGCTCACCCCGGACTCGGCGGGCTGGACCTACAGCGGGCTACGGGTGCTTTCACTGGCCGCCGGTGAGACGAGGATCGTGCGCACCGGGGAGTTCGAGGCGTTCGTCCTGCCGCTGGCGGGCGCCTGTGTGGTCCGCGTCGACGGGCGGGTCTTCGAACTCGCCGGGCGTGACTCCGTGTTCACGCGGGTCACGGACTTCGCGTATGTGCCGCGCGAGGCCGAAGTCGAATTGTCGACAGTGGACGGTATCGAGCTGGCGATGCCGATGGCTCGCTGCACCCGGCGTCTCGAACCGCGGTACGGACCGGCCGAGAACGTGCCGGTGGAGGTGCGGGGTGCGGGGCAGGCCACGAGGCAGGTCACCAACTTCGGCGTTCCCGGGGTGTGGGACCACGCGGACAAACTGAACGCTTGCGAGCTGATCACCCCCGGCGGCAACTGGTCGTCCTATCCACCGCACAAACACGACGAGGCTTCCGGCTGCGAGGTCGTCAACGAGGAGATCTACTACTTCCGTGTCGCCGGCCGCGATGGTGTCACGCCGTCACGCGAGGGCTTCGGTCTCCATCGGACGTACACTTCGGACGGTGAGCTGGACGAGGACGTCGCGGTCCGCGACGGTGACGTTTTCCTGATCCCACGCGGCTATCACGGACCGTGTGTGGCGGCACCCGGGTATCCGATGTACTACCTGAACGTCCTGGCCGGTCCCGCCGACGAGCGGTCGATGGCCTTCTGCGACGACCCCGCGCACGGCTGGGTCCGGGACACCTGGGACGACCTGGAACCCGACCCGCGCTGCCCGGTCACGAGTCACGAAGGACGGGTGTCATGAAGCTGACCACGGCGCAGGCGCTGGTGCGCTGGCTGCTCGCGCAGCGGTCGGAGACCCTGGACGGCCGGGAAGTCCCGTTGTTCCCCGGGGTGTTCGCGATCTTCGGGCACGGCAACGTCCTCGGCCTCGGCACCGCGCTGGAGGAGCACCGCGCCGAACTTCCCCTGTGGCGTGGGCAGACCGAGCAGGGTATGGCGCTGGCGGCGGTCGGCTACGCCAAGGCGACGCACCGCCGCCAGGTCGGCGTCGTGACGTCGTCGATCGGGCCGGGTGCGCTGAACATGGTCACCGCGGCCGGGGTCGCGCACGCCAACCGGCTGCCGGTGCTGCTGCTGCCCGGCGACACCTTCACCAGCCGCGCGCCGGATCCGGTGCTGCAGCAGGTGGAGCACTTCGGCGACCCGACGGCCACGGTCAACGACGCCTTCCGCGCGGTGAGCCGGTACTTCGACCGGATCACCCGGCCCGAGCAGTTGCTGTCGACCTTGCCGCAGGTCGCGAGAGTACTGACGGATCCGGCGGACACGGGCCCGGTGACGCTCGCGCTGCCGCAGGACGTCCAGGTGGAGACCTACGACTTCCCGGACGCGCTGTTCGAGCCGGTGACCCATCGCCTGCTGCGCTCCAGGCCCGACCGGCGCGCCCTCACCGAGGCGGCCGGCGCGGTGCGGGCGGCCCGGAAACCGTTGCTGGTACTCGGCGGCGGCGTCCGGTACTCCGGCGCCGGGGAGCGCGCGCTGGCTTTCGCCGAACGTCACGGCATCCCGGTCACCGAAACGACGGCCGGGCGCACGCTGGTGCCGCACGGGCATCCGCTGCACGCGGGCCCGCTGGGTGTCACGGGCTCGGCGTCCGCGAACGTCCTGGCGGCCGAAGCCGACGTCGTCCTGGCCGTCGGGACCCGGTTGCAGGACTTCACCACCGCGTCGTGGACGGTCTTCTCACCCGACGTCCGGCTCGTCACCCTCAACGCCGCCCGGTTCGACGCGGTCAAGCACGGCGCGCTCGCCGTCGTGGGCGACGCCGACGCGGGCCTCTCGGAGCTGGCTTCCCAGCTGGAAAGCTGGCGTGTCGATCCTTTGTGGACGGAACGCGCGGCGGCCGAGCGCGGCCGCTGGGACGCGCGTATCGACGCACTGCGCGCCGTCTCCGCCGCTGTACCGACGTACGCCCAGGTCGTCGGCGCGGTCAACGACCTCTCGGAGGCACGGGACTACGTGATGACGGCGTCCGGCGGGATGCCCGGCGAACTGATCGGCGGCTGGCGTGGTTCGGGCTCGGTCAGCATGGACGTCGAGTACGGGTTCTCCTGTATGGGCTACGAACTCGCGGGTGCGTGGGGTGCGGCGATGGCGCATACCGGCGGCCTGGTCACCACGATGCTCGGGGACGGCTCGTATCTGATGCTGAACTCGGAACTGTTCTCGGCCGCGTTCGCCGGGCATCCGTTCGTGGCGGTGGTCTGCGACAACGACGGCTACGCGGTCATCGCCCGGCTCCAGGAGGGCCAAGGAGGGCGGCCGTTCAACAACTTCTTGACCGACTGCCGGACAGCGCACGCTTCGCCGCCGCGGGTCGATTTCGCACGGCACGCGGAGTCACTGGGATGCTTGGCGTTCACTGCGTCCACTGTGGACGAAGTGCGTGCGGCCTACGGGAAAGCGCGGGAAGCGGCGGTGGCCGAGCAGCGACCGGCGGTGGTCGTGGTGCGCACTCAGCCGACGTCGTGGACCGAGGCCGGTGCCTGGTGGGAGGTCGGCGTTCCGGAGCACCTTTCGGGCCGGGAAGACTTCGACGGTGCGAAGCCGGGGCAGGTGCGGTACCTGAAGGCTTAGTGGTTGACCGCGTTTAGAGGACTAAACGCGGTCGCGCACGACCGCGTTTACTTGTCGAAGCTCGCGAAGTAGCCGGCTGCCATGTCCTCGGCGCCGTGCCCGGCTTCGGACGCGCGGGCGAAGCGGGCCCGTCCGGCTTCGACGGCGTCCATCCGGACACCCGCGCGGGCCGCGGCTTCGAGGACCAGCCGGGCGTCCTTCTCGGCGTTGTCGACCGAGAACGCGGTGGTGTAGTCGTTCTTGAGGATGGCGGCGGACTTGCCCTGGAAATAACCGTTGTCCATCGGTCCGCCGGTGACGACGTCGACGAAGTGCCGAGGGTCGACGCCGAGGCCTTCGGCCAGCGCCAGTGCCTCGCCGACGCCGTGGGTCAGCGCGATCACCCAGGTGTTCAGCACCAGCTTGAGCCTGCTCGCGGCGCCGGAGCGGCCGTCTTCGCCCACCCACAGGGTGCGCTTGCCGATCGCGTCGAACAGTGGCTGGACGGTCTCGCGTGCTTCAGCGGGGCCCGCCGCCATCACGATCAGCGCGCCCTGTTCGGCGGGCTGGCGGGTGCCCTGCACGGGGGCGTCGACGAAGACGAGGCCTTGCTCGTCGGCGTACGCGACGAGTTCGTCGACGGCCTCGCCGACGGTGCTGAGCTGCACCCAGATCGTGCCGGCGGCGGGGGCGGCCGCGCGGATCGCTTCGAGTACGGCGGGGCCGTCGGTCAGCACGGTGACCACGACCGGCGCGCCCTCGGCAGCTTCAGCGGCGGTCGCCGCGACCTGGACGCCGTCCCCGGCCAGTGCTTCGGCCTTGGCCGCGGTGCGGTTCCAGGCACGGACGGCGAAGCCGGCCTTGCTCAGGTTGCGGGCCACCGGGGCGCCGATGATTCCGGTGCCGAGCACCGCGACGGATTCCGTCATGACTTGCCTTCACTCCTCGGGTAGCGACGAATTTCAGACGGCGGCCGGTTCCGGGCGCCGCGTATGCCCGGCGGCGTCCGCGCGCCGCCGCAGTACCCCGGACAGCACCGCCGAGGCCAGTCCGGCCAGTGCCAGCAGCGCCGCCGTCCAGGCGGGTGCGGTGAAGCCGAGCCCGGCGCCGATGGCGCTGCCACCGACCCACGGGCCGATCGTGTTGCCGACGTTGAACGCCGACGTGTTCGTCGTGGTCGCCAGTGTTGGCGCGTCACCGGCTTCACGCATCACTTGCGCCTGCAGCGCCGGGTTGATGGAGAAGGCCGCGATCCCGAACAAAGCGATCGCGCCGACCGTGACCACCTTGCTCTGCGCGGTCAGCGCGAGCAAGCCCAGCACGGCACCCATGACGGTGATGCCGACGTACAGGTTCGGCAGCGGGAACCGGTCGGCGAACCGGCCGCCGATGAAGCTGCCCGCCAGGCAGCCCGCGCCGAAGAGCACGAGCAGCAACGGGACGGCTCCCGCGGGGAAGCCGGTGATCTCGGTCAGCAACGGCGAAAGGTAGCTGAAGCAACAGAAGACGGCGGCCTGGGTCAGCATCGACGTGCTCAGCGCCACCCACACCCGGCCGTTGCGGAAGGCGGCGAACTCGGCGCCGATCCCGGCGTAGGGACCGTTGGGGCGTTTGGGAACCAGGAGGGCGACACCGGCCAACGCGAGGACGGCCAGTACCTCGACCGCCCAGAAACTCGCCCGCCAGCCCGCGTGCTGGCTCAGGAAGGTGCCTGCCGGGACGCCGACGACGTTGGCGACGGTCAGCCCGGCGAACATGATCGCCAGCGCCCGGCCGCGGCGGGCGGGGCCGGCGAGGTCGACGGCGACCACCGACCCGATCCCGAAGAACGCGCCCTGCGCGAGCGCCGCCACCACCCGCCCGGCCATGAGCGTGCTGTAGTCCGGCGCGACCGCGCAGACGAACTGCCCGGCGACGAACAGCCCGAGCAGGCCGAGCAACGCGTTCTTGCGGTTGACCCGCAGGGTGGCCAGTGTGAGCACCGGCCCGCCGATCGCGACGCCGAGGGCGTACCCGGAGATCAGCCAGCCCACCGCCGGGATCGACACGGAGAGATCACCCGCCAAGTCCGGGAGCAGCCCGGAAATCATGAACTCGGTCGTCCCGACGCAGAACACGGTGAGACCGAGTACGTAGACCGCGATGGGCACGGATGACTCCTTGGTTTTGGAACGTTCGTTAAAGAACGACGGCGAGAGAAAACCCGCGTTCGCGGGGGGTCACTTCACGACACCTGGAACATCACAGCGCCTGGATCGTGGTCTCGGTGATCTGGGTGAGCACCTGCCGGTCCGCCGTCCTGCCCAGTACCCGCAGGCCGTACATCGCGGCGAGGGTGAACTGCGCCAGCGCCCTCGGGTCCCGGGCGGCGCCGATCTCACCCTCCTGCCGCGCGGCGGTGAACTCGACGTACAGCGCGTTCTCGACGCGCTCGAAGTTGTGCCGGACGCGGGCGGTGACCTCGTCGTCGATCCCGCCGAGTTCGAGGGCGGCGTTGACGGCGAGGCATCCGCGATGTTCGGATGCCTCCGCCGTCTCGTCCTCGACCACGTCCATCAGCACGCGCCGGATCCGCTCCCGGATCGTGCCCGGCCCGGCCAGCATCTCCTCGACCCGCGTGGCGGACGTGTCCTCGTAGCGGCGCAACGCCTCCTCGAACAGGCGCTGCTTGCTCGTGAACGCGTGGTACAGGCTCCCCCGGCCCAGCCCGGTCCCGTCGACAAGGTCCTGGGCCGAGGTGGCCGCGTACCCCTTGCGCCAGAACGTGTCCACGGCGGCGTCGAGTACCTCGGTGGGATCGAATCCCTTCGGACGGGGCATGACACCAGCATGGCACGTTCTGTAACGATCAGTCAAATACCGGTCACGAAGAAACGCGGTGTCCTGGTTTGAACCCGTGCGCCCGCGCGAACCAGACCGTGACCAGCGCCAGCAGGCCCATCACGAGCAGCACCCACGGGAACGCGCCGACCCCCGCGGATTCCAGGAGCAGCCCGCCGACCAGCCCACCACCGGCGACGGCGAGGTTGAAGATGGTCACGAGCATGGACTGCGCGACGTCGGCGCCGTCACCGGCCGCGTCCGCGATCGCGGTCTGCAGCAGGGTCGGGGCGCCGCCGAAGGTGATACCCCAGGCGATGACACCGGCGAAGATCGCCACCGGCGAGTCGTGCCCGATGCCGAGGATCAGTGTCGCGAGCGCGAACCCGGCGAGGCTCGCGAGTGTGACCGCGCGCAGCCGCCGGTCGACCAGCACCCCGGTACCCCAGATGCCGGCGATCGCGGAAGCGCCGAACACCAGCAGGACGACGTCGACGCGGCCGCCGAGGCCCGCTTCCGCGACGAACGGCGCGATGTAGGTGTAGAGCACGTTGTGCGCGAGGATCCACAGGAAGATCACCAGCAGTACCGGGCGCACGCCAGGGGTCGTGAAGATCTCGCGGATCGGCTTGCGCTGTCCGGCGTCCTGGCCGGGCAGGTCGGGGACGAGGGTGCGGATCCACACCATCAGCGCGAGCGCGACCGCGGACATGATCCAGAAGACGCCCCGCCAGTCGAAGAGCGAGCCCAGCCAGGTGCCCAGCGGGACACCGAACGCGAGTGCGATCGGCTGCCCCACCCCGACGACGGCGAGGGCGCGGCCCTGCAGGTGCGCGGGGACCAGCTGCCGCGCGTACCCGGCCAGCACACCCCAGATCACGCCCGCCGCCATCCCGGCGACGAAGCGGGCTCCCAGGGTGAAGGAGTAGCTGGCCGACAACGCGGTGATCGTGTTGAAGACCAGCAGGCCCGCCACCGCGAACAGCAGCAGCGCCCGCCGGTTGAGCCGCCGGGTCGCCGCGATCACCGGGATGGCCGCCACCGCCGACCCGATGCCGTACAGGGTGACGAACTGGCCTGCCAGGCCTTCGGACACCGAGAGTCCGTTGCCGATCGCCGGGAGCAGGCCGGCGGGCATGGTCTCGGTCATGATCGCGAGGAAGCCGGCGGTGGTGAACGCCAGGAGCTTCCCCACCGGCAGCCGGTCGGACACGGCTTCCCGGCTTTGGCCGGGAACGGCCGTTTCGGTGTTGCCAGTACTACTCACGGATCTCTCCTCTGGTGGGTGTTCAGTGTTCCGACAGCAGGGAGCCGAAGCCGCGGACGCGGTCGGCGACGCCGTTCTGGCGCAAGGCGTGCCAGTACAGGACGGCGTTGTTCGAGATGACCGGCTTGCCGAGCCAGAACTCGGCGGCCGCGGCGAGACGCGCCATGGCGACGTTGGTGCCGACCTGGACGATCGCTTCGACGTCGGCGCTGTCGATCTCCTTGACCGCGTCCCGGAGTTCGACCTCGGAGACATGGGAGATCTTGGCGGGGCTCGGCATGCCAAGACCCTGGATGCTCAGCAGATCGTAGCCACTGTCTTTGAAGAAACGGCTCACCGAATCGTCGCCGACCGGCAGGTACGGCGTGATGACCGCGATCCGGCGGACGTCGTAGGCCGACAGCGCGGCCTTGATCGCGTCCGGGCTCATCGTCACGGGACGGCCACCGGCGGCCTCGCGCATCGAGCCGAGGACACGTTCGTGTGATTCCGCGCCTTCCCAGTAGCTTTCCGGTGAGACACCGACGATCACGACGCCGGGGTCGCAGCTGACGACACCCCGGATCGCCGGGTGGGTCGACTTCCGGATGCTGTGCATGACGTGGTCGAAACCGGGCTCGTCGACCATGGAGTCGTCGTTGATGATCATCCGGCCGGTGTGGTTGGTGACGCCGTCGGGGCGCATCGCGTCCACTTCCGGCTGAGCCGAGGTGTTGGTCGACGGCACGACGACGCCTACCTTGAGGCGGGGACCGAGAGAGTCCGTCACTTCGGGTTCTCCTTCGCATAATCGGTTTTCTTGACGACAAAGTGTCTGATGTGGACGTGTGGCACGGTTTCTCCCTGGTCAGCGTTCGAGCCGGGCACGGATCGCGGACACCAGCCCGGCGACCCCGGCTTCCTTGAGGACGCTGTAGTGGTCGCCTTCGAGCGTGATCACCTCCGGCGGCGTCGCCGAGTACCCGGAGCTGTTCTCGACGAACGAGTAGTCGTCGCCGACGGCCTTGAAGAGGGCCACCGGCGCGGCGATCCGCCGCTTCGCCAATTCGCGGAAGCTGTAGTCGAATTCGTAGGTCTGCTCGACGATCCGGACGATCCGCCGGATCAGCTGTTCGTCCAGTGACGGCAGCAGGTTCGCCACGAAGGCCACGAAGCCGTCTTCGTCGCGGACCGATTCCCGGCAGGCGCGCGGTTCCGGCCCGGAGATCGCCCCGATGAAGACCGACAACAGGATCGTCAGGTACGCCGGGTTCGTGTAGCTCGCCACCCGCTCACCGCCACCCGCGACCTCCGGGTTGCCGGGGCAGATCAGCAGCAGGTTCTCGACCTCCTGCCCCTGCTGTTCGAGCTGCCACGCCGTTTCGAAGGCGACCCGCGCACCGAACGAGTAGCCCCAGAGCGTGTACGGACCTTCCGGCTGGACGCGCCGGATCTCGGCGACGTCGGCCCTCGCCATCTCCTCGACGGTGGCATACGGCCGCTCGCCCGCGTTGACGCCATGCGCCTGCACGCCGTAGAACGACCGCCCCAGGCCGCTTTCCCCGGCCAGCAGCCGCAGGTTCATCGGGTACCCGCCGAGCCCTGGCCAGCAGAACACCGGGCTGTCCTCGCCGGAGGCCAACGGGACCAGCCGCGACGACGGCGTGCCGGAGTCCTCGCCGATGCGGGCGGCCAGTGCGGTCAGCTTCGGGCTCTCGAACACGACCTGCAGCGGCAACCGGGTTCCGAACTCGCGGTTGATCCGGTTCACCAGCGCGACCGCGGTCAGCGAGTTGCCGCCGGAAGCGAAGAAGTCGTCCTCCACCGAGACGTCGTCGTACTTCAGCGCTTTGCCCCACGCCTCGGCCAGCCACCGTTCGTGATTCGTCGACGGTGCGACATAGGGCGTGTCCCCGTTGGCCGACCGGACGGCGTCGGTGTCGGCCAGCGCGTGCGCGTCGACCTTTCCGTTGGCGGTCAACGGAAGTTCGTCCAGGACCAGCACCCGGTTCGGGATCATGTAGTCGGGCAGGGTCTGGGCCAGTTCGTCCCGGATGATCTCGGCCGGGCCCTTCATGTGGACGGCGTCTTCGAGCATGCCTTCGCTGTGCATTTGCTCCGGGCTGACCTTGCCGCCGACGAAGAAGTACGACGGCCCCGGCGCGATTCCCTGCCCGGCGAGGATGTCGTCGATCCGGCGAGCGGCGGGCAACGGGTTTCCGGTCTTCGAACTGTAACCCGAGGACATGAAGCCCAGCGCCAATCCGTTGCGCTGCAGGTGATGCAGCTTCATGCCGAGGCCGACGTACTCCAGCCATTCCTCGTTCGTCCGGCTGACGGCGGTGATCCCGAAGCCCGCGCGGTCGTACACCTGCTGGTTGATCGCGATCACGTGCTTGGCCTGGATCAGCTGATCCGAGAGCCGCTCGAAGTCCCCGTTCCGCCACCGGTAGGTGCCGGCCGTCAGCCCGTCGACCCGGCCGGGATGGGCCTGGACGAACAGTTCGATGTCGTCCCGTCTCGGCTCGTTGTCGTTGCTGCGCAAGGAGAACGAGCCGAGATAGTGATCGTCCCCGGCTGCACCCACGCGGACGGCCACCAGCGGGTCGAACGCCGACGGGCTGATCGTGAGGCCGTACCCCGGCAGGATCTCCTCGAATACGCCCGCCATATGCCCGGCCTCGAATTCGAGGACCTCGCGGATGTTGTTCTTGTACACCGGTTCGATGGCGCCGGTGCGGCCGATGAAGTGCACCGCGTTCCCGTCGCCCGTGCTGCCGGCGACCCGGACCAGCGTGTGGTCGACAGGGTGGTAGTAGTAGACCCCGGCGCCGAGGCCGTCGAGACCGCTGGTTTCCAGGTACAACTGCGTCGCGTACAGCGCGCCCGGCGACGCGTAGGAGTATTTCGGCAGCAACCGCTCTTCGCTCTGGAAGCGGCCGAACCACCGCATCAGCTCGCCCAATTCGGCGAACGTGAGGTCACCGGGTTCGCGGGAGTGACCGCTGACCGGGCCCGGTGTCAGAAGCGCGGCGAGGTCGTCACGGGTGACGGTGCCGCCCTCGTAGTAGCGATACGTCTTGCGGGCGAAGACTTCCCGCCGCTGATAGCCGGTTTCCTCCTTGCCCCGCAACACGATCGCCGGAAGACCCGCCGTGTCACGCACACCCGGATGGGACAACTGCGCCTTGACCTGCAGTTTGCTGGCCTTGGACTGGTGGTGCCCGCCGTGGTTGCCCTGGTCCATCAACGCGGCTTCCCGCGGGTTCAGCTCGACACAGGCGACGAGCGTCTTCGACCCGGTCCGCATGTCGTCGGTCACCACGGCCGCCGCCCGGCGCACCCACGTGTGCTCCTCGATCGCCACGGTGATCTCGTCCAGCTCGACGCGGTAACCCCGCAGCTTGACCTGATTGTCGGCGCGACCGGCGAACTGGATGGTTCCGTCGGGGTTCCAGTAGGCGAGATCCCCGGTGCGGTACAGGCGTTCGATCGGCACGAACGGGTTCGGCACGAACCGCTCGCGGGTCTGCTCCGGCCGGTTCAGGTAACCGCGGGCCAGCTGGACACCGCCGATGTACAGCTCCCCGATCTCCCCGATGTCGACCGGCGCGAGGTCGGTGTCGAGTACGAAGCACTGGGTGTTGTCGACCGGTACGCCGATCGAGATCATCCCGGCGCTCTCGTCGATCGTTTCCGGGTCGACGAGGTGGGCTGTCGCGTTGATCGTGCATTCGGTGGGTCCGTAGAGGTTCACCAGCCGCGCCGACGGCAGCTCACGGGCGAGTTCCTTGGCCAGCTGACGCGTCAGCGCCTCGCCGCCGGAGAACAGCTTCCGCAACGAGGTGCAGGTCGCGAGGCGTTCCGTGTCGAGCAGTGCCTGCAGCAGCGTCGGGACGCACTGCAACGTGGTGACGTCGTGCTTCACCACGGCGTCGATCAGGGCTTCGGGATCACGGAAACTCCCCGGCGCGCTCATCACCACGCGGGCGCCCGCGGCGGGGGCCAGGATCTCCCACTGCGCGGCGTCGAAGCTCATCGGCGTCTTCTGCAGCACCGTGACCCCGGGGGCCAGGTGACCGCACGCCTGCAGCCAGCGCATCTGGGACACGACGCTGCGGTGCTCGATCATCACGCCCTTCGGCTTGCCGGTGCTGCCTGAGGTGTAGATGACGTACGCGAGCGAATCCGGCCGGGGACCGCGCGGGACCGGGCCCTCCGCGCCGCGGACGTCGTCCACCGACACGATCCGCGTCCCGGCGGGCACCAGCCCGGCGAGCCGTCCGGCGAGATGCGGCTGCGTGACGACGACGCCGGTGCGGCTGTCTTCGAGCATGTACCGGAGCCGGTCTTCCGGGTACTCCGGCGACAAGGGCAGATAGGCGGCGCCGGCGGCGAGGATGCCCCACGCGCCGATCATCAGGTCGGCGGACGGCTCGACGTAGAGGCCGACGGGGTCGTCCGCGCCGATCCCCAGCCCGGCGAGGTGGACGGCGAGTTCCACACTCGCGTCTTCGAGACGGCGATAGGTCAGTGCTCGGTCGCCGTCGACGACGGCGAGGGCTTCCGGCTGCGTCCTCGACCAGTGTCCGAGCAGATCCGGAAGGCAGGTACTGGAACGGATACGGTGAAACGGTGCGACGTTCTCGGTCGACGTCATGATCTTTTCCCTAGGCAAGGTCGTCCCCCATTGCGAATTTCGTGGTCTCGCGCACCACGCCTGGCGAAAGGTACGGTGTCGATGCGCTACTCCTGCTCCCCCGAACAAAGGAGTGGCGTGGACATCGCGAGATACCAGCCGAGGCAAATCCGCCGGGATATTCCCGATCCGGATCGCGAATCCCGGCGGCATCCTCATCAAACATTCCCTGGCACGCCGCGGTCAACCTGCCGAAAAACGCTCTCAGCTGGGGTTTCTCCAGTGCCGAGAGAATGGGGATTATGACAAGGGTCTCCTTTCTCGCGTACCGAGAAAGGCTAATCCGAAAATCTTTCACGAACTGGTCCATAGGTTCGCATGCGAAAGGCCCCGACGTCGCCGAGGCGATACCGGGGCCTTTCAGGAGTCGGCTTTCAGTAGTCGGCTCAGTGGTCGGCTTTCAGGAGTCGGCTTTCTGTGGTCGGCTCAGTGGTCGAGGATCAGCCGCTGCACCGCGGCGGCCGCGGAGCGTACGGCGTCGACGTGGGTGCCCTTGGCCGCGGAAAGCGGCGCGGGGATCATCACCGTGACGGCGCCGACGACGACATCACCCCACAGCACCGGGGCCGCGAAGGAATTCCAGCCCTGGGCGCACTCTTCGAGCCCGATCGCGTACCCCTTCGCGCGGATTCCCGCGAGCGAACCGAGCAGCCGCGCGCGATCGCGGTACGCCCCCGGCCCCATCCCGTCCGGGACCGGCTCGTCCGCGACGCGCTGCCGGACCGATTCGGGCAGGTAGGCCAGGATCGCCCGGCCCGACGCGCCGACGCGCAGGGACTGGTGGGAGGCCAGCAGTTCCCGCGGGGACAGCCCGATCTCGGTCAGATCGGAGGCCCCGACCGCCATTTCGACGCATTGGCGCTGCACGCCGCCCAGCCGGGTCAGGCCGTAGAGGAACGCGAGCCCGCCGCCGGTCCTGGCGCGCAGGCGGTTCAGGACGAGGTCGAGCGAGGCGCGATCGACGCCCTGTTCGAGTGCTTCGATACCGAGTTTCGCCGCCTCCGGACCCAGCCGGTACCGGCCACGGCCGACGCGCACGAACGTCCCGTGGGCCACCCCCGAGCGAAGGATGCGGTGCACGGCGGAATCGTCGACCCCGGCGGCCTTGGTCAGTTCCGCGAGCCCTCGGATCCCGCCGCCGAGTTCGGCGAACGCCTGCTGGACCCGGAAGACCCGTTCGGCGTGATTACTCCCCCCGGAGTTCCCCGGCTCGCCGTGCCATCCGGCACGCGGCCGGGTGCCGGTATGCCCGGTGGCCGAGCGCGAATCGACGATGGTCATCTGTTTCCACTCCCCCTGGTGTGTCAGAACCCCTCACCACCCTGACCGACGGCCACCACCGCGACAAGGCTTCCCTTCTTAAATCTCCGTCAAGTCTCGAATTCGCCCTGGTGACGGACCTTTGCGGCGATGATCACCGCCCCATCGGGCAACGGCGTCCGGCGGCCACCGGAATCGGCCACACTCGAAAGCATGATTCCCACTTTCGTCTTCGTACACGGTTCCGGGAGCGCGGCGCACGGCTGGTCGGCCACCCAGCGGGAGATGGCGGCACGCGGGCACCGGACCCTCGCGATCGATCTTCCCGGCCGGGGCGCAGGATTCACCCGCGCGTATTACGAACAGGACCTCGAAACATTCGCGGCGGAACCGTCGGCGGTGCGCGGGCTGACCGCGGCCGACTTCATCGCGGCCGTCGTCGACACCGTCCACCTGGTGCGGCGCCACGGCCCGGTCGTCCTGGTCGCGCACAGTTTCGGCGGGCTCCCGATCACCGCCGCCGCCAACGCGCTCCCCGAACTGATCGATCACCTCGTCTACATCGCCGCGCAGTGCCCGGTGAACCGCGCCCCCGGGGAATACCCGGCACTGCCCGAATGGTCGTCGTCCGCGTTGTTCCCCGCCACCGCGCCGCTGCTCGTCGGCGACCCGGCGGTGCGAGGATTCCTGCGGGTCAATTGGCGGGGTGCCGATCGCGAACAGCGGGAGGCGCTGCGGAACGCCATCGCCGCCGAATTCACCGAAGACGAGTTCCTCACGGTGATGCTCACGAGCCAGCCGGACGAGGTGTTCTGGCTGACCGGTCCCGAGTGGGATCACCGCGCCGGCAAGGACTCGTGGGGCAGGATCCCGCGCACCTTCGTCAAACTGACCGAGGATCGCTCCATGCCCCTCGCCGTCCAGGACCTCTACATCGCCGAGGGCGACGCGCTCACGCCGGACAACCCGTTCGACGTCCGGGAGGTGAAGAGCAGTCACGCCGGTTTCTTCCGGAAGCCCGCGGAGCTGGTGGACATCCTCGACGAGCTCAGCGGCCGAGCAGGCGCCGGAGCTCGGTGACGGCCGCGCGGCCCGCCCGGTTCGCGCCGACGGTGCTGGCCGAAGGGCCGTAGCCGACCAGGTGCAGCCGTGGTTCGGCGACGACCCGGGTGCCGTCCATCCGGATCCCGCCGCCGGGACCACGCAGGCGCAGCGGCGCGAGGTGGTCGATGGCGGCACGGAAGCCGGTGGCCCACAGGATGACGTCGACGGGTTCGGCGGTGCCGTCGGCCCACTCGACGCCGTCCGGGGTGATCCGCTCGAACATCGGGTGGCGGTCGAGGATCCCCGCGTCCCTTCCCGCCCGCACCTCGGGCGTCACCGCCAGGTCGGTCACGCTGACGACGCTCTCCGGCGGCAGTCCCTCGCGGACCCGCCTTTCGACCCTGGCGACGGCCTCGCGGCCCCAGTCCTCGCTGAACGGCTCGTCGCGCCAGACCGGCGGACGGCGGGTCACCCAGCGCGTCGAGCGGGCGAAGGGCGCGACCTCCAGCAGCAGCTGGATGGCCGAGGAGCCCCCACCGACCACGAGGACACGCTTCCCGCGGAAGTCGCCGACGCCGGTGTAATCGGCGGTGTGCAGCTGGCGGCCGCGGAAGGTCTCCTGGCCAGGGTAGTACGGCCAGAACGGCCGGTCCCAGGTGCCGGTCGCGCTGATCACCGCGCGGGCCGCCCACGTCTCCGTCGCGCTGGCGACCACCAGCCGGTCTTCCTCGCCGCTCACCGACAGGACGTCGACGGGGCGATGGACCGGCAGGTCGTAGGTGCGCTCGAAGCGGCCGAAGTACTCGGAGACGACCTCGGCCGCGGGCAGCTTCGGATCCGGGGTACCGAAGCTCATCCCGGGGAGGTCGTAGATGCCGTGGACCTTCTCCACGACCAGCGACGGCCAGCGGTACTGCCACGCGCCACCCGGGCGTTTGCCGTGATCGAGCACGACGAAACCACCGCCCGAGGCACTTGTTCCCGCCGAGTGCGCCTTTGCGCTGTCGTTCGCGAAGCCGGCGCGGCGCAAGTGATACGCCGCCGACAGACCGGCCTGGCCCGCCCCGATCACCGCCACGTCGACTTCGTGATCCGCCTTCATACCGGGTTCAACGGCGGGCCGCTCCGGCTATTTCCTTCTCTGTCACAGCGCGCTGTAGGTCACAGTCAGCGTTTCAGTGCCCGCACGATCGCGACGAGTGCGAGCAGCCCGGCCAGCGCGACGAGCACCGGTGCCAGCCGTTTGACCACCGACTCGCCCGCGTACTCCATCAGGTCGATGGCTTCGCCTTGCGGCGCCGGTTTCACCGCTTTCAACGGCGGACGCTCTTGAGGTTCGGGTTTCGCCGGTTCCGGCTCGGCCATGGCGGCGAGCTTGCCGGACAGGCAGTCCGCGAACGCGTCGAGGATCTTGCCGCCGACCTCGGAGATCAGCCCTCGCCCGAACTGCGCGGGCTTCCCGGTGACGGCCAGGTCGGTGGCGACGGCGCCGTGGGTGACGCCGTCCTTCTCGGTCAGGGTGAGGGTGACCGTCGCCGACGCCGTACCCGCACCGCGGGCATCCTTGCCGGACGCCTTGATCACCACCCGCCTCGCGTCCGCGTCCTTCTCGACGAACTCGCCGGATCCCTTGTAGAGCAAGGAGATCGGCCCGAGCTTGACCTTCACCGTGCCTTTGAAGGTGTCGCCTTCGACGCCGGTGATGGTGGCACCGGGCAGGCACGGCGCCACCCGTTCCGGGTCGACGACGGCCTGCCAGACCTCGTCGACCGGGGCCGGCACGGTGAACGCGTGGTCAAGCCGCACGGGCCGACCTCCTTTTCCTGCTCTAAGAACCTGCCGCGGCGAGGACCGCCCGGCCGGTCAGCACCCTGGCGAGGTGCCGGCGGTACTCGACGTCGGAGTTGCCGTCCGCCGTCGGGTTCGTGCCTTCGGCAGCGCGTTCCGCCGCGCCGCGGATCGCTTCGGCGGTGGCCGGGACACCGACCAGCGCCGCCTCGACCCCGGCGGCCCGCACCGGCGTCGAGCCCATGTTGGTGAGCGCGACCCGCGCCTCCTCGATGGTGCCCGCCTCGACGCGGACGCAGGCCGCGACCGCGACCATCGACCACGCCTGCGCGACCCGGTTGAACTTCTCGTAGTGGGCACTCCAGCCGGTGTGTTTCGGCACGCGGACCTCGACCAGGATCTCGTCCGCGGCGAGCGCCGTGGTGAACATGTCCTGGAAGAAGCCGGCCGCGGCGACCGTCCGCCGCCCGTTCGGCCCGGCGACGACGAGTTCGCAGCCGAGCGCGAGGACCGGCGCCGGCAGGTCACCGGCGGGATCGGCGTGCGCGATGGCGCCGCCGAACGTGCCGCGATGACGGATCTGCGGATCGGCCACCGTGTCGGTGGCGGCCTTGAGCAACGCGGCGTGCTCGGCGATCAGCGCGTCACGCTGGACGTCGTAGTGCGTGGTCATCGAACCGATGACCAGTGCGTCGCCGTCCTCGCGGACACCACGCAGCTCGCCGACCTTCCCGAGGTCGATCAGCGTGGCCGGCGTGGCGAGCCGCATCCGCAGCACCGGCAGCAGGCTCTGCCCGCCCGCCAGTATCTTGGCGTCCTCACCCGCTTCGGCGAGGGCACTCACCGCTTCGTCCACTGTGGACGGAGCTATGTACTCGAACGGGGCGGGGATCACCGGGCACCTCCGGAAGCGTCGACCGAACCGAGACCGCCGCCGGCTTCGGAACCCAAACCGCCCTCCGCGACCGACTGGTGCTGGATGGCGTGCCAGACCCGCATCGGGGTCAGCGGCATTTCGATGTCGTTCACCCCGAACTGCCGGACGGCGTCGACAACGGCGTTGACCACCGCCGGCGTCGAGGCGATCGTGCCTGCCTCGCCGACTCCCTTGGCGCCCAACGGGTTCGTCGTCGACGGTGTCTCGGTGCGGTCGGTGGTGAAACTGGGCAGGTCGGCCGCCGACGGGAGCAGATAGTCGGCGAACGTCCCGGTGGTCAGCGTGCCGCCCTCGTCGTGGACGGCCTCCTCGAACAACGCCTGCGCGATTCCCTGCGCGAGCCCGCCGTGCACCTGGCCTTCGACGATCAGCGGGTTGACCACCACACCGACGTCGTCGACGCAGACGTAGGAACGCAGCTTCACCCGTCCGGTCTCCGTGTCGACCTCGGCGGCGCACAAATGCGTGCCGTGCGGGAAGGAGAAGTTCTCCGGATCGAACGTGTCCGCCGAATCCAGCGAGGGTTCGATCCCGTCCGGCAGATCGTGCGCGGAGAACACGGCCCACGCGATGTCCTGGAGGGACGTCGACGAATCCGTGCCCTTGACGGAGAACTTGCCCGCGTCGAATTCGAGGTCGTCCTCGGAGCATTCCATCATGTGCGCGGCGATCGGCTTCGCCTTGGCGAGCACCTTGTCCGCCGCCCTGACGACCGCGACCCCGCCGACCACCAGCGACCGGGAGCCGTAGGTGTCCATGCCCTTGTGCGAGGACTGGGTGTCGCCGTGGAGGACCTCGATGTCCTCGAACGGGACACCGAGTTTGTCGGCGACGATCTGGCTCCACGCCGTCTCGTGGCCCTGACCGTGCGCGGAGGCGCCGGTGATCACCTCGATCTTGCCGGTGGGCAGCACCCGGATCTCCGCGTGCTCCCAGCCGCCCGCCGCGTAGTCGAGTGAGCCGAGCACCCGCGACGGCGCCAGGCCGCACATCTCGGTGAACGTCGAGATCCCGATGCCGAGCTGGACCGGGTCACCCGCTTCCCGACGCTCCCGCTGCTCACGGCGAAGGCCGTCGTAGTCGAAAAGTTCCTTGGCCTTGGCGGTGGCGGCCTCGTAGTTGCCCGAGTCGTAGGTCAGCCCGGCCACCGTGGTGAACGGGAACTCCTCGTGCTTGATCCAGTTCTTCTCGCGGATCTCCATCGGGTCCATGCCCAGCTCGACGGCGAGCTCGTCCATGATCCGCTCGATCCCGAACGTGGCCTCCGGCCGCCCGGCGCCGCGATAGGCGTCGGTGAGCGTGGTGTTGGTGAACACGTTGGTGCAGGCGAAATGGTACGCCGGGAACTTGTAGATGGCGTTGAACATGAACGCGCCGAGGATCGGCACGCCGGGCCCGACGAGACCGAGATACGCACCCATGTCGGCGAGCAGTTCGACCTTGAGCCCGGTCACCGTGCCGTCGCGGTTCGCGGTGACGGTGATGTCCTGGATCTGGTCGCGGCCGTGGTGCGCGGCGACCATCGTCTCCGAACGGGACTCGGTCCACTTGACCGGTTTCCCGAGCCGCTGTGCGATCAGCGTCGACATCATTTCCTCGGGCAGCACGGCGATCTTGCCGCCGAAACCACCGCCGACGTCCGGCGCGATCACCCGCACCTTGTGCTCGGGGATGCCGAGCGTGGCCGCGGTCATCGTCTTGAGGATATGCGGGACCTGGGTGGCCGACCACATGACCAGCTGGTTGCCGGTCGGGTCGACGACACACGCGCGTGGTTCCATGAACGCGGGCACCAGGCGCTGCTGACGGAACCGGCGTTTGAGCACGACCTCGGAATTCGCGATCGCGTCCTCGACGTCGGATCCCGTTCCCGCGGCCGCGGAATCGAAGACCCACAAGGCGTTCTGATTGGTGCCGAGTTCTTCGTGCACCAGCGGCGCGCCCTCGGCGAGCGCGTTCTCGAGCCCGAGGACAACCGGCAGTTCGTCGTAATCGACGTCGATCCCTTCGAGCGCGTCGTGCGCTTCGGCCGATGTACGTGCGACGACCACCGCGACACCTTCGCCGGCGAAGTTCACCGTGTCCGACGCGAGAATGGGCCTGCGCGGCGCTTTCATGTCCGGCGTGATCGGCCACGCGCACGGCATGCCGATGGCGCTTTCGGGGTCGAGGTCCTTCCCCGTGTACACCGCGATGACACCCGGTGCGGACTTCGCCTCGGACGTGTCGATCGAGACGATCTTGGCGTGTGCGAACGGGCTGCGGAGCACGGCGAGGTGCAGCATGCCCGGCAGGGTCAGGTTGTCGGTCCAGCGCGTACGGCCGGCGATGAGGCGTTCGTCCTCCTTGCGGCGGCGGGCCTTGCCGACCTCCGGTTCGATCGTGGAGGTCATCACTCACCACCCGCGCCAACGCGGGAGGCGGTGTCCGAAGCGAGCCTTTCGGCTTCCGGCCCGGCGCCGGGCCGCATCTGATGGGCGGCGTCGCGTACCGCGCGGACGATGTTCTGGTAGCCCGTGCAGCGGCACAAGTTGCCTTCGAGTCCTTCTCGGACGGCCTTTTCGTCCGGGTCGGGATTGTCGGCCAGCAGGTCTATCGACTGCATGATCATCCCGGGCGTGCAGAATCCGCATTGGAGGGCATGGTTTTCGTGGAAGGCCTTCTGCACGGGATGTAACTGGCCGTCACGGGCGAGTCCCTCGATCGTGGCGACCTCGCAGCCGTCGGCCTGTACCGCGAGTACCGAACAGGATTTCACGCTGTGGCCGTCGAGATGGACGGTGCACGCGCCGCAGTTGCTGGTGTCGCAGCCGACGACAGTACCCACTTTCCCGACCTGTTCGCGCAGATAGTGCACAAGCAGCGTGCGGGGCTCGACTTCGTCTGTGTAGCTGGTGCCGTCGACGGTGACGGTGATGCGCATCAGGCCTCCAAAAGCAAAGCGAAACCCCGCGCTGGTCCGGGGTCGTTCGGGAGCGGCCGGTCATTCGGGTTGTCACGGACCGACCCCGGGCGACCGTGATCGGACTCACAGCCGAGCGTGCTACTTCTGCCCGGCCGGGACAACCCCCACCAGGGGGTGGTTCCCGGCCGGGTCCGCAGATGCGTTGTCAGCTCAGGGTTTTCACCGCAAGCGCGGCGGCTCTCTTGGTGTTCAACCCGCCATGCCGAGCACCGAGAGATCCGCGTTCGCCCCCGTCACCACGGTGGCGGCGAAATCGCCTGGGATGTCGTGCACGGTCAGCGCGGCCAGGCCGGCGGCGCCCGCGGGTTCCGGGACGACGCCGAGGGTCTCCGCGCCCAGCCGCATGGCCGCCCGCAGATCGTCGTCGCCGACCAGCACGAAGTCGTCGATGAGCGACCGCAGACGCCGGACGGATTCCGGTTCCGGCGTCCGGATCGAGATCCCACCGGCGAACCAGTTCGCCCGGTCCGCGGTGATCGGCTTCCCCGCCTTCCAGCTCCTCTCCATGGCGGGCGCGGACGTGGTGCCGACGCCGACCACGCGGACGTCCGGCGAGTGGGCCTTGAGCCAGAGCGCGACCCCGGCGATCAGCGCGCCGTCACCCACCGGGAGTACGACCGTGTCGATCCCCTTCACCCGTGCCAGTTCCATCCCGATCGTGCCCGCGCCTTCGGAGATCGCGGGTTCGCGGCCGTCGACCACGAAGACGCGATCCGGGGCCTCGGCGGCGAAGGCGGCCGCGGCGACCTTCGCCTCGCCCTCGACCCGGCGCACCCTCGCGCCCAAGGCCTTCATCCGGCGCAGTTTGACCGGGGCGACGCCGGCGGGGACGAACAACTCGGCCCGCAAACCGTACTTGCGAGCGGCGAACGCGACGGCCTGCCCGAAGTTGCCGGAGGTCCCGCACACCACGGTCGTCCCCGGCTCCAGCCCGGCGGCGAAGTACTCCGCGCCGCGGCCTTTGAAGCTGCGCAACGGGTTCAGCGTCTCGATCTTCACCAGCACGCGCCGTCCGAGCCGGTCGTTCAGCTGTTCGTCGCTGTACTGCGGGGAATTCAGGAAAACGGGGTCGATCACCTTCGCCGCTTCGGCGACGTGGTCCAGCTGCAGGTCGATGTCGGTCATGAAGCCCAAACTAGGCGGGAGGGCGAGCATCACGATTGTAAAATTTCCCGTCCGCGTGCAAAAATCTTGCGTGACCCTCGACGAGATCGACCATCTGCTGCTCGACCTCGTCCAGGTCGACGCGGCCCGCCCGCTGCACGAATTCGGCGACGCCGTCGGCCTTTCCCCGAGCGCGGTCCAGCGAAGGCTGACCCGGCTGCGCGCGGCGGGCGTGATCCGCGCGGAGGTCGCCGTACTCGATCCGGAGGCGCTGGGCGCCGGGATGACGTCGGTCATCCTGATCGCGCTGACGGACGACGACGTCGAGCACCACGACGCGTTCCGCGCGCGGATGCTGGCCGAACCGCGGGTGCAGCACTGCTACAGCATCGTGGGGCAATGGGACTACGTCGTCGTCCTGCTCACTCACGACCTGAAAGCGAGCAGGTCCCTTTCCCGCGCGCTGTTCACCGAGCACGTCAAACGCTTCGAAACGCTGCCCGCGTTCGACGTGGTCAAATCGAGTCAGGCGGTCCCGGTACCCGGCGTCAGCCGTGGATCCGGCCGCTGAGCGCGGCCAGCCGCGAACCCGACCCGCTCCACCGCAGCGCGATGATCTCCGCGGCGATCGACACTGCGGTCTCCTCCGGTGTCCGCGCGCCGAGATCGAGGCCGATCGGCGAGGACAGCCGTGCGAGTTCCGCCTCGGTGACCCCGGCCTCGCGCAGCCGCGCGAACCGGTCGTCATGGGTCTTGCGGGAACCCATCGCGCCGACGTAGCCGACGTCGAGCCGCAACGCGACCTCCAGCAGTGGCACGTCGAACTTCGGGTCGTGCGTGAGTACGGCGATCGCCGTGCGGGGATCGATCCGGCCCGCGTCGGCCTCGGCCTTCAGGTAGCGGTGCGGCCAGTCGACGACGACCTCGTGCGCGTCGGGGAACCGGCTCTTCGTCGCGAACACGGGCCGCGCGTCGCAGACCGTGACCTGGTAGCCGAGGTACGTGCCCATTTTCGCCATCGCGGCGGCGAAGTCGATGGCACCGAAGACCAGCAGGCGCGCGGGTGGTTCGAAGGAGTTGACGAAGACCGTCATCCCCTCGCCGCGGCGCTGCCCGTCCGGCCCGTAGCGCAGGGTGCCGCTGCGGCCGCCCACAAGCATGCCGCGCGCGTCGTCGGCGACGGCGTCGTCCATCCGCGACGAGCCGAGTGAACCGGTGACCCGGTCCGGCCAGACGATCAGATGCTCGCCGACCAGCCCTTCCCGTTCGTGCTCGACCACGGTCACGACCGCGACCGGCTGTCCCTCGTGGACCGATTCGACGACGTCGCCGAGTTCCGGCATCGAATCGCGGTCGACGTGCTGGACGTAGATGTCGATGATCCCGCCGCAGGTCAGCCCCACCGCGAACGCGTCGTCGTCGGTGACGCCATAGCGCTGCAGCACGGGCGCGCGATCGGCCACCACCTGCTGCGCGAGTTCGTAGACGGCGCCTTCGACGCAGCCGCCGGAGACGCTGCCGGTCACCGTGCCGTCCGGCGCGACGAGCATCGCGGCACCCGGGCTCCGCGGCGCCGACGAGAACGTCGCCACCACGGTGCCGACCCCCACCGTCTCCCCGGCAGCCCAGCGGCGGTGCAGTTCATCCAGTACGTCACGCATCGGCGATCTCCACCAGCAGTCGTTCCAACGTGGCCAAGCTGTGCCCGGCGAGCAGCCGATCGAGGTACGGAAGCGCGGCCACGATGCCGGACTGCACGGGAGCGTAACCCGCACGCCCCGCGTGCGGGTTAACCCAGAGTACGGCGTGTGCGAGCCGTCGCAGCCTGGCAAGCTGCTCGGCGAGCAGTCCCGGGTCGCCCCGTTCCCAGCCGTCGGAGAACACGGTGACCACGGATCGCCTGGCCACGCCTCGTTGTCCCCAGCGATCGAGGAAGGCTCGCAAGGTCTCGCCGAGTCTGGTCCCGCCCGCGAAATCGGGGACCGCGGCGGCCGCGGCGAGCATCGCGTACTCGGGGTCGCGCAGCCGCAGCTGACGCGAAACCCTGGTGAGCCGGGTACCCAGGGTGAACACTTCGACCCGGCCGGGTGCGGTCCGCGTGACGACGTGCGCGAACCGCAGGAGTGCGTCGGCGTACGGGCCCATCGAGCCCGAGACGTCGATCAGGAACACGAGACGGCGTGGTTTGACGCCCCGGCGCCGGTACGCCAGGCGCACGGGCTCGCCGCCGCCCGCCAGCATCGCCCGCAGTGTGCGCGCCGGGTCGAGCGTGCCGCGTTTGGCCGCGCGACGGCGCGGAGACGACCTCAGCGGAAGGACCGGGCGCAGTTTCGCCAGCAGCTCCCGCAGGTGAGCGCGTTCGGCGGCGCTCAGCCCGGCGAGGTCGCGATGCCGAAGGACCTCGTCGTCGCTCGCCGCCACACGGAGCTGATCGGGCTCGGCTCCGGTCTCACCCTCGCCGGACGGGACCTGTGTGAGGGCGGCGATCCTGGCGCGCTTCGGGACCGCTTGCCTGCTTCGCCGTCGTGGCCGGGCTTCGGCGGCGGTGAACCAGCCATCGAACGCGGCGTCGTAACGCGGGAGGTCGTCGGGATCGGAGCACAGCGTCAGGCGTCCGGCCCAGTACAGCTGCTCGGGATCGGCCAGGTCGACCTCGCCGACGGCCGCCAGATACGCCTGGACTCGGTGCGCGTCACACGACAAGCCCGCTTCGCGCAAAGCCTCCGCGAAGCCGACGAAACCCGCCAGTGGATCGCTCACTCCTCCATTGTGCGCGCGTTTCGTCCTCTGGTTGCGGTAGTTGCCTGCGCAAGTACCGCAACCAGAGGACGAATCGCGAAAGTCAGCGGCGGGCGAAGGCCGGGGTCTTCTCACGCAGGGGGCCCATGCCGCCCATGAAGGCGGCGAGGCCGGTGAGCAGCGGAAAGCGGTCCGAGAGCCGGAGCACGAACGGCACGGTCCGCTCGTTCAGCGTCCCGTCGAGAGCGGGCTCGATCAAGATCTTGTGCTCGGCCAGTTGCTGCTTCTGGGCGAGAGTGACCGCCACGGTCCGGCGTCGCTGCACCCGGGCCAGGTCCCGCGCGGTCAGCGTGCCGCGAAGCAGCGGCCCGGCAAGGAGCCGCGCGGCCGCGACGGCGTCCTGCACGGCGATGTTGACGCCCATCCCGCCGGCCGGTGACATCGCGTGCGCGGCGTCGCCGATGCAGAGCACCCGGCCGGAGTACCAGTGCGGCAGCCTGCTCATCCGGACCTTCAGCAGTTTGACGTCGTCCCAGTCGCGGATCGTTTCGAGTTCGGCGTCACCCCAGCCGAACAGGCCGCCGATCCTTTCCCGGAACTTCTCGATGCCCTCGGCCCGTTGCGACTCGTCTTCGCCCTTCCTGATCAGGTACGACGTCTGGTAGTAGTCGCCGCGGTCCATCGTCATGCCCGCGAGCCCGCCCTCGAACCGGCCGAACACCTGCGCTTCCTTGCCGGTGTCTTCGAGTTTCGGCACACGGACCCACCACACGTCCATCGGCACGTCGTACTCCTGCGGTACGAGCCCCGCTTCCGCGCGGATCAAGGAATCCCGGCCGTCGCAGCCGACCACGAGCGGCGCGGCCAGTTCCCGCTCGACGCCGTCGGAATCGCGGTAACGCACCCCGCCACCCGCACGCAGCCCGGTGACTTCGGTGCCCATCCGCAGGGTGAACGTCGGCTCGTCGGCCGCGGCTTCAGCGAGCAGATTCAGGAAGTCCCATTGCGGGACCATCGCGATGTACTTGTGCGGCCCGGGAACGCGGCTGAAATCGGCGGCGACGATCGTCGCGTCACCGATCAGCATCCGCATCTTCTCCAGGCGGCGCGACGGCAGTTCCGCGAACCGCTCGCCGAGCCCGAGTTCGTCGAGCAACATCAACGTCGGCGGATGCACCGTGTCACCGCGGAAGTCACGGAAGAAGTCCTTGTGCTTTTCCAGGACCGTGACTTCGACCCCGGCTCGCGCCAGCAGGAGCCCGAGCACCATCCCCGCCGGACCGCCCCCCACCACACAACACTGTGTCCGTTCCATACTCGAGGTTTAGCGCGTTCCCCGGCCCACCGCACGCGTTCCCGGGAGAAGAGGACCTAGGTCCTGCCGGAAATCCGCGTTTCTCGCTACGGTGACGCCATGTTCCCGTCCCGTGCCGTGCTCGCCGTCCTGCTCTCCTGCGCCCTCGGCGTGGCCGCGACTCCGGCCGCCTCGGCCACTCCGAAGCCGTCACCGGTCCCGGTCGTGTACGACGGCGACTCCGATTTCGCGGACATCGCGACGCTCGCGTACCTGTGCCAGGCACACAAACAGCGGAAGATCGAGTTGCGCGCGGTCACCGTGACCAACAACGGCGCCGGGATCCCCGGTCGCGCGCTGACCCACGTGCGGACGGCGCTCGGGAACTGCGGTCTGTCCGGTATCCCGGTCGCCGACGGCTCCGACACCGGCGTGAACCCGATGCCCGCGGACGGCCGCGCGTGGACCGAAAGCATCCTCACCGGCGCACTCGGTGACGCGAAGGTGCCGAACCGTCCGTCACTGGTCCGGGCGTCGACACTTCTCGCCGCGACGGTGCTCAAATCGCCGAAACCGGTCGTCGTGATCGCGACCGGGCCGCTGTCCAATGTCGCGAAGGCCTTGGACGTTCCCGGTGTGGCACAGCGGATTTCCCGGCTCGCGGTGATGGGTGGCGCCTTCGACGTCCCCGGCAACCTGTTCGGCACTGGCGCGGAGAAGTTCGACGGCACCCAAGAGGTCAACCTGTGGCTGGACCCCGCGTCGGCGGACAAGGTCTTCGCCAGGATCCCGCGCGGCCGCGTCGACATCGTTCCACTCGACGCCACGAACGACGTCCCGATCACACCGTCCTATGTGGAGCGCCTGGGCCGGGAAGGCCGCACGGCGGAGGCGAAACTGGTACACGCCATCGTCACCCAGCCGGATCTCACGCCGTACATCCAGGACGGTACGGCGTTCTGGTGGGACACCCTCGCCTCGTCCGAGGTGTTCGACACGGTGAGCCCGGTGAAACTGCGTCCGGCGAAGGTCGACGTCCGGCAGGACGGCGCCGCGGCGGGCCGCACCTACGTGTCGCCGAAGGGAACACCGCAGAACGTCGGCTACGACGCGGATCCCGTGACCTACGAGAACGGCTTCCTGAAGATGCTGAACGGCTAGGCGTGGTCTATGCGGGCAGGCGCAACCCGGCGACGAGGACCCCGACCATCCGGCGCGCGTCGTACCGGGAGTCGCCGCCGGCACCGATGCACAGGTTCCCGACGCCGCGCATGACCTCGATCGCCCGCAGATCAGAACGAATCTCGCCGGCTTCGGCCGCGGCGTCCAGCAACGTCGTGCACACCGGCAGAAGCCGGTCGAGGAAGTAGGCGTGCAACGGCTCGAAACCGGCGTTGTCCGACCGGAAAACGGCGGCGAGGCCGTGTTTGGTGACCAGGAAATCGACGAAGAGGTCGATCCAGCGCCGCAGTGCTTCGTACGGGGACGCGCTGGACGCCAGCAGCTCCGGCCCGGCGGCGGCACACGCGTCGACCTGGTGGCGGTAAACGGCGATGATGAGGTCCGCCCTGGTCGGGAAGTGCCGGTAGATCGTGCCCATGCCGACGCCCGCCTCGGCCGCGATGTCGCGGACGGGTGCCTCCACCCCTGACGTCACGAAGACCGCGGAGGCCGCGTCGAGCAGGGTCTTCTCGTTGCGGCGGGCGTCCGCGCGTTTGACCTTGGTGCCCTCTTCGCTCATCACGCCACTCCTCCGCTCGCGGTTACCGGATCAGGGTTCCGCTTGGTCATGCTAACCCGGTTGGCCGATCAGGCGAGCAGTTCGTCCAGCTTGGCGCGGACCCGGTCGAGGTCTTCGCTGTACTTGAGCACCGCGCCGAGTGTCCGCGCGGCGGCCACGGCGTCCAGTTCGGACATCTCCAGCGCGAGAAGTGCCTGCGCCCAGTCGAGGGATTCCGCCACCCCCGGCGGCTTCAGCAGGTCCATCGCCCGGAGCCGGTGCACCGCCGCCGCGACCTGAGCCGCGAGCCCTTCACCCAGCTTCGGGATCTTGCGGCGGAGGATCTCGATCTCCCGGCCGAGGTCCGGATGTTCGAGCCAGTGATAGAGACAGCGGCGCTTCAGCGCGTCGTGCACCTCCCGGGTCCGGTTCGAGGTGAGGACCACGAGCGGCGGACGCTCGGCCCGCACCTCACCGAACTCGGGGATGGTCACCGCGTTCTCGTCGAGCAGTTGCAGCAGGAACGCCTCGAACTCGTCGTCGGCCCGGTCGATCTCGTCGACCAGCAGGACACACGGCGAGGTCTGCAACGCCTTCAGCAACGGCCGGGAAAGGAGGAAGCGTTCGGTGTAGAGGGACTGTTCGGCGGTCTCGACGTCGAGATGGCCGTCGCCCGCCGCTTCGAGCGCACGCAGATGCAGCAGCTGGCGCGGGAAGTCCCATTCGTACAGCGCCTGCGCCGCGTCGATCCCCTCGTGACACTGGAGCCGGATGAGCGGCCTGCCAAGCGCTTCGGCCAGTCCCAGCGCGAGCGAGGTCTTGCCGGTGCCCGGTTCGCCCTCGCAGAACAGCGGGCGGCCGAGCTTGAGCGCGAGGAATCCGGCCGTGGCGATGCCGTCGTCGGCGAGGTAGCCGACCGATTCGAGGGCTTCGGCCAGTTTCTTCGGCGATTCGACGGTCACGCCCCGATCGTAAGCCTCGCGGAGCCGGGGAGTCAGTGTGGAAGATCCTCGCGGCGGTCCACGTCGCGCCCGGTGCCGAGATCGCCGCATTCGACGATCCGCAGGTCCGGGCGGCCCTTGAGCCAGTCCCGCGCGCCCTTGTCGCCCGACGCGCCCGACGCGATCTCCGGCCACCAACGGCGGCCGAGCACGACGGGATGTCCGGGGACACCGTCGTAGGCCGCCCGCGCCACCGTGCCCGTGTCGGCTCCGGCCGCGACTCGTCGTACCACTTCGGGCCCGACGCCGGGCAAGTCGACGAGGTGGACGACGGCCACTTCCGCACTCGTCGTTTCCAGCGCGTTCAGTCCGGCGCGCAGCGACGCGCCCATGCCGGATTCCCAGTCTTCGGCCACGACAACGGCGTCGGAGTCCGGCAGAAGTACGCGGACTTCGGCGGCCGAGGCACCCAGCACCACTCGGACCGGGGCGCAACCGGCGTCGGCGAGCACCCGCAGCGCGCGGACGACAAACGGCTCTCCGTCGAGCACGGCCAGCGCTTTCGGGCCGCCGAACCGGCGCCCCGCCCCGGCCGCGAGCAGCAGTCCGGCGACGTCAGCCATGCCCTGCCCTATCCATGTCCCGCCCGACCCATGCTCTGTCTGCTCGGCGGGGCCGAGGCCAGATCGGTCTCGATGGCCCGTGCGGCCGCGAGCAACGAGGGCAGCAATTCGCTTTCGACCGACTCCGGCGTCGTGCGGCTGGCGTGGGTGGACAAATTGACCGCGGCCACCACCCGGCCCCGGCGGTCCCTGATCGGGGCGGCAATCGACCGAAGGCCCTCTTCCAGTTCTTGATCGACCACCGCGTAACCCTGCCGGTAGACCCGCTGCAGCTCGTCGAGCAGATCCTGCTGCCTGGTCAGCGTATGCGCGGTCAGTTTCTCCAGCTTGGCCGCGTGAAGGTAGCCACGCAGGTCAGGGTCTTCCAGACCGGCCAGCAGGACGTGGCCCATCGACGTCGCGTGGGCCGGGAACCGGGTGCCGACGTTGATGGTGACGGCCATGATCCGCGAAACGGCCACACGCGCGACGTAGACGATGTCCAGGCCTTCGAGGACCGACACCGAACTCGACTCGTGCACCGCGGCGGACAGCCGTTCCAGATGCGGTTGCGCGACCTCGGACAGCGACAGGCTCGAGAGGTACGAGTAGCCGAGTTCGAGGACCCGTGCGGTGAGCGAGAAGTACTTGCCGTCCGTGCGCACATATCCCAGGTCGACGAGGGTCAGCAGGAACCGGCGGGCGGCCGCCCTGGTCAGCCCGGTGGCACGGGCGACGTCGCTGAGCGTGAGTTCCGCCGCGTCCGCGTTGAACGCCTTGATCACCGCCAGTCCGCGTTCCAGCGACTGGACATGGTGCGCTCCGCGCTCGGTCACCTCGCCTTCGTCCATACGAGAACCCTAACCGCCGCTCTCTTCCCGGGCGGCAGGCTCACCGAGTTCGGCCAGCACCCGCTGGGCGACGGCGAACGCCGCGTTGGCGGCCGGGGCGCCCGCGTAGATCGCGGTATGCAGCAGGACCTCCGAGATCTCCTGTGCGGTAAGTCCATTGTGGACCGCGGCCCGGACGTGCATGGCGAGTTCGTCGTGGGCGTGCAGCGCGGTGAGCGCGGCCAGGGTCACGCAACTGCGGGTCTTGCGGTCCAGTCCGTCACGCGACCAGACCGAGCCCCACGCCCCCCGGGTGATGTAGTCCTGGAACGGGCGGCTGAACTCGGTGGTCTTGGCGACCGCGCGATCGACGTGGGCGTCCCCGAGGACTTCGCGGCGCACCCGCATGCCTGTCTCGTAGGTGTCATCGGTCATCGAACCGCCTCCAGATGCTCGAGGATCAGCGAAGTGAACCGCTCGGGTTGTTCGAAGTTGCCCAGGTGCGCGGCCCCTTCGACGACCGCGAGCCGGGCGTCCGGGATGCCGCCCGCGATCACCTCGGCGTGTACGACCGGGGTGGCCGGGTCTTCGGCCCCGGCGATGACCAAGGTCCGCGCCTCGATCTTCGGGAGATCGTCGACGAGATCCATCTGTTCGATGACCGCGCAGGACGCCGCGTACCCCTCGGCCGGGACTGCGGCGATCATCTCGCGCAGGTACGCGACCTGGTCCGGGTGGGCTTCGGCGTAGCCCAGGGTCACCCAGCGGGAAACCCCGCCCTCGGCGACCGACCCGGTTCCGTTCTCGCGGACCGTTTTCGCCCGGTCCGCCCACATCTTCGGTGGCCCGAGCTTCGCCGACGTGCAGCACAGGACCAGGCTCTCGACCCGGTCTGCGGCGTGGATACCGAGCCACATCCCGGTCATCCCGCCGAGTGAAAGACCCACGACGTGGGCGCGTTCGACGCCGTGCGTGTCGAGCAGGGCGACCAGGTCACCACCGAGGTCATCCAGCGCATACGGGCCGGGCGGCACCGGCGACGCGCCGTGTCCGCGCGTGTCGTACCGGATCACCCGGAAACCCTTGTCCGCCAAGGGTTTCACCTGCCGTTCCCACATGCGCTGGTCGCTGCCGAGCGATCCGCTGAGCACCACGACCGGACCGTCCGCGGGCCCTTCCGCGATGCTGTGCACCTTCACCGGATCAGACATCGAAGAAGACCGTCTCTCCCTGCCCCTGCAACCGGATGTCGAACCGGTAGCCGTCACCGGTCTTCACCGCGATCAGCGTGTCCCGGCGGGCTTCCGGCACCGAAGCGAGCACCGGGTCGCCGGAATTGTCGTTGTCGTCGAAGTAGATCCGTGTGACCACGCGGTGCAGGAGACCGCGTGCGAGCACGGAGACGTCGATATGCGGTGCTTGGGTGGTGCCCGCCGGTCCGGGCAGCGCGCCGGGCTTGATCGTCCGGATCTCGTAGTTCCCGCCCGGGTCCGTGGGGCAGCGCCCGAAGCCCCGGAACCCGCTCGCGACCGCTCCGCGCGGGTCGTCGGGATGGTCGAAGCGGCCGTCGGCGTCGGCCTGCCAGGTCTCGATCATCGCGTCCGGGACCGGCACGCCCGCGCCGTCGAGGACGCGGCCGTGGATACGGATCGCCGTCGGTTCGTCGGCCGGGACGACGTCCGGCCCGTCCGGCCAGGGCAGGCCGATGGACAGGTACGGTCCGACGGTCTGGGAAGGGGTCGTCTCCGGCATCAGTGCTCGTCCTCCTCGTCTTCGAAGACCGAAGCCTCGCGGCCGCGCACGACGATGTCGAACTGGAAGGCCAACGCCCACTCCGGTTCGGTGCGGTCGAGGTCGAACCGCGCGATCATCCGCTGCCGCGCCTTCTCGTCCGGGATGGAGTTGAAGATCGGGTCCTGGGAGAACAACGGGTCTTCCGGGAAGTACATCTGGGTCACCAGGCGCTGGGTGAACGCGCTGCCGAAGAGCGAGAAGTGGATGTGTGCCGGACGCCAGGCGTTGTCGTGGTTCTTCCACGGGTACGCGCCCGGCTTGATGGTGGTGAAGGTGTAGCGGCCTTCGCCGTCGGTCAGTGTCCGGCCCGCGCCGTCGAAGTTGGGGTCGAGCGGCGACGGCCAGCGGTCCCCGGTGTGCTGGTACCGGCCGCCCGCGTTCGCCTGCCAGATCTCGACGAGCGAATCCCGGATCGGCCGCCCGTCGCCGTCGAGCAGCCGCCCGGTGACGATGATCCGCTGTCCCTGCGGCTCGCCCGCGTGCCCTTTCGTGAGGTCGTTGTCGAACTCGCCGATCCGCCCCTGCCCCAGCGCCGGACCGGTGACCTCGGTCAGCAGCTGCGGAAGCACGATCAGCGGCTCCTGGGGGTGGCGCAGCGCCGTCGACCGGTAACCGGCGTAATCGAGCGGCGGATGCGTCCCCTCCGGATCGCGCCGGTAGCGCGGGAGCCTCAGTTCTGCGGGTGCCGACATACTGTCTCCTCCAGGCGCGAGTCAGTGGTTCACGCGAGTAACTCAGTGGGCTTCGAGGACGACGGCCAGCCCTTGGCCGACGCCGATACAGATGGTGGCCAGCCCCCACCGGCCGCCGCTGCGGCGCAGGTGGTGGGCGAGTGTGCCGAGGATCCGGCCGCCGGACGCGCCGAGCGGATGCCCGATCGCGATGGCGCCGCCGTTGACGTTGACGACCTCCGGGTCGAGCTTCGACCAGTCACGCAGGCAGGCCAGCGACTGCGCGGCGAACGCCTCGTTCAGTTCCACCGCCGCCAGGTCGCCCCAGCCGATCCCGGCCCGCTCCAAGGCGATCTCGGCCGCGCGGACCGGGCCGATGCCGAAGACGTCGGGATCGACGCCTGCCGCACCACGGCCTGCGATCCGCGCCAGCGGCGCCTTGCCGAGCCGCTTCCCGGCGGCCTCGTCACCGAGGAGCAACGCGGACGCGCCGTCGTTCAGCGGTGACGCGTTCGCCGCCGTGACCGTCCCTTGTGGACGGAAGACGGGTTTGAGCTTCGCGAGCTTTTCCTGGCTGGAGTCCGGCCGGATGCCCTCGTCCCTCGCGAGGTCCACGCCCTCGACCGGGACGACGTGGTCGTCGTAGAACCCCTCGTCCCAGGCGCGGGCGGCGTTGACGTGACTGCGGACGGCGAACGCGTCCTGCTCGTCCCGGCCGATGCCGTAGCGCTCGGCGAGCATTTCGGTGGACTCGCCGAGGGAGACCGTCCACTGCTCGGGCATCTTCGGGTTGACCATGCGCCAGCCGAGGGCGGTGGAGTGCAGTGTCTGGTTGCCGGCCGGGAAGGCCTTCTCGGGCTTCTGCATGACCAGCGGCGAACGGCTCATCGACTCGACCCCGCCCGCCACCACGAGCGACGCGTCGCCGACCTGTACCGACCGGCTCGCCTGCATGACGGCGTCGAGACCGGAACCGCACAGCCGGTTCACCGTGGCGCCGGGAACGGTGGTCGGCCAGCCCGCCAGCAGCGCGGCCATCCGCGCGACGTTGCGGTTGTCCTCACCCGCGCCGTTGGCGTCCCCGAGCACGACCTCGTCGACGGTGGCCGGGTCGAGGTCGGTGCGCTCGGCCAGCGCCCGCAGCACGGTGGCGGCGAGGTCGTCCGGGCGGACCCCGGACAGGGCGCCGCCGTACTTGCCGAACGGGGTACGGATGGCGTCGAACAGGAAGACGTCGGTCATGCGCTCGCCCTTTTGAGGTCTCGGAGGATGCGGAGTTCTGCCTCGGTCGGCGCCGGGGTGGTTCCCAGGTCGCCCGCCACCTTCAGTTTCCACCCGGTAGCCGCGACGACCTGATCGACCTCGATACCGGGGTGCAGTTCGGTGAGCGTGAGCTCGGAGGTCTCCGGGTCGGGGCGCAGCAGGCCGAGGTCGGTGACCACCAGCGTCGGCCCGGCGCCGGGGAGGCCGAGCCGCTCCCGGTCGCCCTTGCCGGTGCCATGGCCGAAGGACGTCACGAAGTCGACCTTCTCGACGAACGCGCGGGTGCTCTGCCGCAGCACCACGAACACCTCGCGGCAGGACGCGGCGATCTCCGGCGCGCCGCCCGCGCCGGGCAGGCGGACCTTCGGGTTCGCGTAGTCCGGGCCGATGACGGTGGTGTTGATGTTGCCGAACTTGTCCAGCTGGGCGGCGCCCAGGAATCCGACGTCGATCCGGCCGGGCTGAAGCCAGTAGTTGAAGACCTCGGGGACGCTGACCACGGCGTCGGCGGTGTCGGCCAGTTCGCCGTCGCCGATGGACAGTGGCAACCGGGTCGGTTTGGCGCCGAGACAGCCGGATTCGTAGATCAGCGTCAGGTTCGGCGCGTGGCCGCGGCGGGCCAGGTTCGCGGCCGTACTGGGCAGTCCGATGCCCACGAAACAGGACATCCCGTCGCCGAGCGCACGGGCGGCGGCGACGCTCATCATCTCGTCGGCGGTGTACTCGGTCACGCCTTCACTCCCGTCAGCTCGTCGAGCCAGCGGGTGAAGCTCTCCCTGTCCCGGCCGATCTCGTCCCATGCCTGGTAGGCGTCGTTGTCCCGTTCGTAGTACCCGGCCGCGTAGGACGGGCTCGCGCCGCCGGGCACCTCGGCGACGGCGGTGACCGCCCACGACGGCAGCACTATCGCGCCGGGCCGCGGCTCGAGTTCGTCCACGACCTCCTCGACGGTGACCAGCGACCGTTTCGCCGCCAGCACCGCCTCCTTCTGGACGCCGGTGATACCCCAGATCTGGACGTTGCCCGCGCGGTCTGCGCGCTGGGCATGCACGATCGTCACGTCCGGGTTCAGCGCCGGGACGGCGGCGAGCTGTTCACCGGTGAACGGGCAGGTGATGGGTTTTATCGTGTCGGTCCGCGCGGGCAGGTCGGTGCCCGTGTACCCGCGAAGCACCGCGAACGGCAGCCCCGAAGCGCCGGCGACGTACCGGTTCGCCATACCCGCGTGACTGTGTTCCTCTATCTCCAGCGGGACCGGCCAATCGCGCTGGACGGCGTCGCGAAACCGGTGCAACGAACCGACGCCGGGATTGCCGCCCCACGAGAAGATCAGCTTGCTCGCGCAGCCCGCGCCGATGAGCTGGTCGTAGACGATGTCCGGGGTCATGCGGACCAGCGTCAGGCCGGTACGGCGCTGACGGATGATCTCGTGACCGGCGGCCACCGGGATGAGGTGCGTGAAGCCCTCGAGCGCGACGGTGTCCCCGTCGTGCACCAGCCGCGCCACGGCCTCCTTCAACGACAGCAGCTCCGCCATCCCCACTCCCGGATTGTTCGTATCGCGCACACTTGTTCTTCATCTGAACATATCACGGTTCGGCCGGGTGTGGGGGCGGAAGTGGAAGGAAGGTGGCTATGGGTGGTGGGTCAGGTCTCGGGCCTTCCCCAGCTCGGTCCGCGCGACCAGAGCCCGCACTTCGCCTTCCCCGCGGGCCGACGTCATCCCACTCCACCGTGATGTCGGCGGGCGAAGACCCCGGGTTATAGACCGCCACGGCCCCGAACGCTTCCGCACGGGCTCGGCCCGCTCATCGACGAGGTCCACTGGCTCGGCATGCGGTTCGGAATCTGGGTCGAGCCGGAGATGGTGAACCCGGACAGTGCTCTCTACCCTGCGCATCCGGATTGGTTGCTACAGATGGGCGACCGCGAACGGACGACGTTGCGCAACCAGCTCGTGCTCAACATCGCGCGGCCAGAAGTCGCGGACTGGGCGCACAAATGGCTAGACAGCCTCGTGGGCGCGCACGAGATCGGCTTCCTCAAAGGGGACATGAACCGTGCGTTCACCGAGGCGGGTTAGCCGGAGCGTGGTGAGGACGCGTCCGGGCTGTGGATTGACCACGTCCGCGCGGTGTACGCGGTGATGGACCAGCTGCGGGCGGACCATCCCGGCTTCGGCGAGTAGCTTCCACTGTGGACGTTCGAAGAGTGCGCGAGGGCCGCCGCGCTTGTGGCGCTGCACAAGGAGATCCGCACGGTCGTCCAGCACGGCGCGCGGTATCGGCTCGGCGAACCGGGCGGCTCCCCGCTGACCGCGGCCCGTACCTGCTCGAAGACCGCGTGGTGCTGATCCGGCAACGGCCGTCGGAGTACGGCCGTCCGCTCGCCGGGCTGGACCCGGACGCGCGGTACCGCGACGACACCGGCGAGATCCACCACGGCGCCGTCCTGCTCTTACACGAGTTCGATCCGGGGCTGTACGGAAAGGACTACGCGAGCGCGCTGATCCGCCTCACCGGCTCCCCCGCGCAGGGGAAGCGCATCCCTCATAGCGGGGATTCGCGGCGTTTGGGATGCCAATCGCCGCACACTAGGCTGACGGTGTGCCCTCGACGATCGCGGTGACCCGGTGGATTCCCGACGAAGCGCTGAAGGTGCTCGCCGAGGTCGGTGAGGTGAAACTGTCCCGCGCCGACCGGCCGCTCACGCCGGACGAGCTGCGCGAGTTCGTCCAAGGTGCGTCCGCGATCGTCGGCATGCTGCACGACCGGATCGACGGCGAAGTCGCCGACGCGGCGGGCCCTGGCCTGAAGGTCGTCGCGAACGTGGCCGTCGGATACGACAACCTCGACGTCCCGGCGCTGGCCGGCCGCGGGATCACCGTCACCAACACCCCCGGCGTACTCACCGACGCCACCGCGGATCTGGCGTTCGGGCTACTCCTCGCGGTCACGCGACGGCTCGGCGAGGGCGAACGGCTGATCCGCTCGCGTACGCCGTGGTCGTTCCACCTCGGTTTCCTGCTCGGCTCCGGCCTCCAGGACAAGACGCTCGGCGTCGTCGGGCTCGGCCAGATCGGGCAGGCTGTCGCACGCCGGGCGCTGGGGTTCGGCATGCGGGTCGTCTACTCAGGACGATCGCGCGCCGGTAAAGAGGTCGAGAAGGCCTTGGGCGCCGAGTACGTGACCCTCGACGAACTGCTGGAGCGCTCCGACGTCGTTTCGCTGCACTGCCCGCTGACGCGGGAGACGCGGTACCTCATCGACGCGGACGCGCTGAAGACGATGAAACCGGGCGCCTACTTGGTCAACACCACGCGCGGGCCGGTCGTCCACGAGGCCGCGCTGGCGGACGCGCTCGAAGCCGGGGAGATCGCCGGAGCCGGTCTCGACGTATTCGAAGCCGAGCCCGAGGTCGAACCGCGGCTCCTGTCTCTCGAAAACGTCGTCTTGACGCCGCACCTCGGATCGGCGACGGTCGAGACCCGTACCGCCATGGCCGTGCTCGCGGCCGAAAACGTCGCGTCGGTACTCACCGGCGGGAACCCGCTGACGGAGGTTCGTCCATGACTCGCGTGGTCATCGCGCCCGACAAGTTCAAGGGAAGCTTGACCGCGGTCGAGGCCGCGGAAGCGATCGCCCACGGCGTCCGCGACGCGTTGCCCGAGGCCGAGGTCTCGTCCTGCCCGGTGGCCGACGGCGGCGAAGGAACGCTCGACGTCCTCGTCGCGGCGGGCGGCCGACTCGTGGAACTTCCGGTCCGGGGTCCCCTCGAAGACACCGTCGAGGCGCGCTACGTGATGCTCGACGGAACGGCCTACATCGAATCGGCCCGCGCCTGCGGGATCGAGTTTGTCGAACCGAGTCCGGAAGTGGCAGTGGCCGCGCACACGTGGGGTGTCGGCGAACTCCTCGCGCACGCACTCGACAACGGTGCGCGTCGGCTGGTGCTGACCGTCGGCGGCACCGCGAGCACCGACGGCGGCGCCGGAATGCTGGCCGCGCTGGGTGCCGGGGTGTTCGACGCGTTCGGCGCGCCCGTCGGACTGGGCGGTGGCCCGCTGGGCCGGGTCGCTTCGGCCGAACTCGGCCCGGTGCGCTACCGGCTTGGCTCCGTGGAGGTCGCCGTCGCCACCGACGTGACGAACCCGCTGCTCGGCCCACGTGGCGCGGCCGCGATCTTCGGTCCGCAGAAGGGCGCGGGACCGCGTGAGGTCGGACAACTGGACGAATCGCTGACCCGCTGGGCACAAGCGCTGCTGAACGCCGGGACCCCGGACGTCTCCGGTATCCCTGGGGCAGGCGCGGGCGGCGGGGTGGCCGCCGGTGCGATCGCGGGACTCGGCGCGCGTGTCGAATCCGGGTTCCAGCTCATCGCCGGGCTCACCGGCGTCGCCGACGCGATCGAACGGGCAGATCTGGTCATCACAGGCGAGGGCTCGCTGGACGAGCAGAGCCTCGACGGCAAGGCCCCGGCGGGCATCGCGGCCCGCGCACAGGAGCACGCCGTGCCGCTGATGGTGCTCGCCGGACGGATTCAGCTGGACGAGAGCCAGCTCGCCGGTCTCGGTGTCGTGGGCAGCGCTGCCCTCATCGACCACGCGCCTTCGCTCGACCACGCGCGTGCGCACGCGGCGGAACTACTGCGCGAGCGGGCCGGCGAGCTGGTCCGCACCTGGGTCAGGTCAGGTTCCTGATCCCTGCGGGCTCAGCTGCCGGGCTGGGGCTGAGCCTGCGGGAGTACGGCGAAGGCGACTTCGCCGGTCTCGTCCTGCTGAACGTCGAGCACCTTGTCGTCGAGCAGCGCGGCGGCTTCGGGTTCGAGGAACACCTTCGGGCCGCCATCCGCACCGAGCACCCTGTCGCCACTTTCCGGCTCAGGAGCGACGGAGACCGCGAGCTGGGGACTGTCCCCCTGCTGGGAATGCATCGCGAAACGCAGCCCGCCTCCGTCTTGCCCGTTTTCCTGCCCGGTCAGTGCGGTGATCGCCTCGGCGGCGGCTTCGGTGACAGTAAGCATCTTCGGCCTTCCTTCGTCGCGGTCTTGCACTTGACGGACCACGCTAGGGGGTCCCGTCAGGGTGTGCCGTCTGAGTGAAGATCATTTTTACGCCGACGTGGGGCGACGTTTCCGGCTCCGCTATCGCGTCGTCTCTCCCGCCTCGCCGGGCACTGACCGGGCCGTGCTGTACTCGGCCCGGCCACTGTGGCTTACCCGACGTCCACCCAGGTCAAACGGCCCCCTGTCGCCGGGATCACAGTTCCCAGCAGCTTTACGAGCTTCACAAGTTTGTGAAACAAGGAGTAGCGTCGTCGGTATGACCACCACTAGGTGGGCGCCAGGGCACCGGATCATCCGGCGCGCGCCGGAGCGACACCACGAATTGGGCCATCACGCCGCTTGGTACGTGGTCGCCGGAGTGGTCGCCACCGGCCTGCAGGCAATTCTGTTCCTTGTACTACAGCCGGCACTGGGTCCACAGGTAGCCAATCTGGTCGCGCTCGCGGTCACGACGATCGGGAACACCGAATTCCACCGCCGGGTCACCTTCGCCAACCGGAAGAGTCATCCGGGCAAGCGGCACTTCCAGGACCTCGTGACGTTCGCCTTCTACGCGGCGTACGGCTCGATCGTGCTCGCGTCACTCGACGCGGTGATCACCGAACCGACCGCGCTCGAGCAGACGGGCGCCCTGCTCGCTGCCAGCGTCGTCGGCGGTACCGCGCGCTTCGCGGTCCTTCGCTGGTGGGTCTTCCCTCGCCAGAAGGCCTAGTGTTCGACGCGTGGCAGAGATCAACGGACCGCACGACGGCGGGGCGGAACCCGACTACCGATTCACGCTCGCCAACGAGCGGACCTTCCTCGCCTGGCTGAGGACGGCGCTGGGTCTGCTCGCCGGCGGCGTGGCGGTACACCAGCTGGTGCCGGACCCGTCCGCGCTGAGCACCGTCCTCGCCGGATTGTGCGTCGTACTGGCCGCCGTACTCGCGGCGACCGCGTATCCGCGCTGGCGACAGGTGCAGTCCGCGATGCGCGCGGGGCGGCCGCTGCCGAAGAGCGGAATGCTGCTGGTGCTGACCGCCGGGATTCTGGCGATCACACTGACGGCCGCGGCCTTGGTGGTGTTCTCATGACTGTGATCAGCACGTGAGCGATCACGGAGCGCAAGCGCAACGGACCGGCCTCGCCTGGCGGCGGACCGCGCTCGCGGCTACTGCCTGCACACTCCTGTTACTGCACATGGCCGCGCGGCGAGGCTGGGGAACGGCGGTCATTCCGGTGGCGTTCGCCGGAGCCACGGTGGTCGTCCTGGTCGCCATCGGGTCCATTCGTGAACGGGCACTGCGCGGGACGGAAACCCCGAAATCTCTTAACCCCGCCTTTGCTGTCACCACATCGGCACTCGTCGTAGCGACGGCGGCCGCGTTGATCGCAGTGCGCTAGAGGCCGCGCACGTCCTGCGATCTCGACCGCGGTTTTCCTGACGCAGAGTCTCGGTTGTATTAAGCCGACTCCGTCTAATGGGCTATCTCTAGTTGAAATCTTTACTGCCGTCCGATCGGCGCCTACGATTACGCTGCGTCGCAACGGCGGCAGGTGATTCTGATCTTACGGAGCATCTGCCGGCCTAAATCGTTACGGAGTGTTGGCCCCTCGACAGCGACGGTCGCAGGGTCGGCCGGGGAGGACGACCATGCAAGCACTTTCCCACGCGTCCAGAACCGTCACCCCCGATGCGGTCCCCGGATATACGACTCCGGAGAACCTGCCTCGACCGGGCGGACGGTTGACGAAGGAGGATCTCGATCCCCTTGTCAGGGACGCGGGTGACGGGAATCCGGCGGCGATCCAATCGCTGCTGCGGATGATCGGCCCCGTCGTGGTGCGGTACTGCCGCGCCAGAATGGGCGGCCGCGACCTGTCCTACCTGTCGGCGGACGACGTCGCGCAGGAAGTGTGCATGGCCGTGCTCAAGGCACTGCCCGGTTACCAGGACCGCGGCGGTTCGTTCCTTTATCTCGTGCACGCGATCGCCGCCAACAAGGTCGCCGACGCCTACCGCGCGGTCTCCCGCGACCGGTCGGAGCCGGTACCGGAACTGCCGGAGCGGCCCTTCGCCGACAACGAGCCGGAAACGCACGCCCTGCACCTGGATCTCGGCGCCCGGCTCAGCCGTCTGCTCTCCACTCTTCCGCGAGTGCAGCAGGAAATCCTCGCCCTTCGCATCGCCGTCGGCCTCTCCGCCGCCGAAACCGCCGAAGCACTGGGCATCTCCGCCGGCAACGTGCGTGTGACGCAGCACCGCGCACTGGCCCGCCTGCGGACGATGGTCAATCAGGACGAGTTCTGATCTTTCTTCCCCTGCCGTAGGTCGTTGATCGGCGGCTCTCAGGCGCCCAGACCCCGCGCCGCCCACCTTCTTCCCCCCGGCTTTGTGCCGGCTCTTTGTCATGCCTTCCGATGGGTTCGGTGGGGTCGTGGTGCTGCGGAGTGGCGGCGACAATCCCTAGGCCGCCGGCGGTTCCGCCCGCGGGTCGTGCAAGGGCGGCGGCTTGCTGAAGTAGGTCTGCCCGGTGGGCGTGGTGACCCTCAAGGTCCCGTCTGGCTCAAGCCGGTAAACCCACCCAGGCTCGTCCTTCAGCCGATGGTCACGCCTGCAATACGTGACCAGGTCGGCGACGTTGGTTTCGCCTTGGAACTGCCACGGGATCGAGTGGTCCAGCTCGCAATCCTGGGCGGCGCGGGAGCACCCCGGTCTTCGGCATTCGCGATCCCGCACCCGGACGAACTCGGCTGTCGCCGCGTCCGGGCGATATCGTGTCCGGCTGAGATCCTGGATCTGCCCGCCCACCGGATCGGTGATGATCCGCCGCAGGACGGTGTCGGGTCCGGTGGCGATATGGCGGGCCAGGTCGGCCGGGATGTGGCCGTGCCCGGCCATTTCCACCGGATCGTCGTTCAACCCCAGGTACGTGAACAGGTCCATGTAGAGGAACACCTCGGTCCGCTCCGAAACCCCGCCTTCGCCACCGAGCAGGAGATCCACCGCGACGTCGGCCCGCAACTGGTCCATCGTCCGCGCTTCACCCTGCTTGCGCAGCGCCCACGCTTCCCGGTTGATCCGCTGATACGCCGCGGTGATCTTTTCCGCCGGACCATCCACGACTTCGATGGACGCGACGCCGGCGCCGCCCTGCACGACTGACAGCCGACGGCGCTTCCGGCGTTCGGTGGTCCGGCGAACGGCACCGGCAGGATCGGTTTTCGTCGCGACGTAGTTCGCGGCCCGGCGCACCTGAATACTGTTCTTGTTCGGCAGCCGCGATTCCAGCACCACATCGGCCTTCAGGGAATCCTCGACGGAAAGCCACGACGTCGCCTCAGCGACCTTCTGCGCACCCAAGCCGCTCAGCAACCCGCGGTCCATCAACGACAACGTCCTCGGCAGCCGCGACGTCAACGCGACCCCTGTCGCCACCAACGAACCCGCTGCACCATCCACAAGAGACAACCCGAGGGCCACCTCCTGTGTCACACTCCTCGCCCCGTCGCGCAGCATGCTCAACTGCGACAGGGCTCGGTACCGCACGGCCTCCAACCTTGCGAGCGAAGCTCCGACTTCTTTGGCGACAAGCAGGGAATCCTTGTCATCCAGGGAACTCAAAGCATCGTTGATCACCTCCAGAAGATCCGGATCGGACAGGTCTCTTAGTGCCGCGACGACCGCGGCTCCAGAATCGGTCATGCGGCGAAGCTACAACGAACCACCGACAAAAACAGAAATCCCTTACACAGCAACAGAAAGACGATAAGAACGCCGCGCGGTGCGATCGAAGAACTCCAGCCGCTCCGAGTCGCTCAGCGAGCCGGTCAGCGAGAGCGCGGTGTCCACGACGACCTCGTAGGCGGCAGCCAATTCACAGACAGGCCAGTCGGAGCCGAACATCAGCCGCGAAGCCCCGAAGGACTCCAGGACGTGCTCCGCCCACCGAGTCAGCTGCCCGAGCTTCCACTGTGCCCAGTCCGCTTCGGTGACCAAGCCCGAAAGCTTGCAGTACACGTTGTCCAGGGCGCCCAAAGCCGCGATTCCCTCGGCCCATGGCTGCCATTCCCCGGAAGCGATCGGCGGTTTTCCCGCATGGTCGAGAACGAAAACCTGATCAGGCAACGCCGAAACGGCCGCCAAGGCGGCGGGAAGCTGCGCCGGCTTCACCAACAAGTCGTACGCCAACCCTGCTTCACCGACGGCGGCGAGACCGCGCAGAACATCCGATCGGGTGAGCCACGCGGGGTCCGGCTCGTCTTCCACCTGATGCCGGATCCCCACCAGTGGCCCGGAAAAAGCGGCAAGGCGGTCAGCCACATCGGGAGCGGTGAGGTCGACCCAGCCGACGACACCGGCGACCAAGGGCTCGGCTGAAGCGTATGAAAGGAACTCTCGCGTCTCTTCTTCCGAAGAAACCGTCTGCACCAGCACTGTCCCTTTCACACCCGCGGCCTTGGTCACGGCGCGGAGATCGTCCACTGTGTAAGGACGGCGGATCGGATCAAGCGCCGTGCCCGTCATCCACGGGTATTGCCGTCGCGAAGGGTCCCAAAGATGGTGGTGCGCATCGATCATGACTGTCCCTCCGGTCGCAGGACGGTGTCCTCCCGCAACAGTCCCTCACGGATCAGTTCCGTCCACAACTCGCGTGGCACCGGACGGCGGAATCGTGCGGCGTTGAGCCGGACCTGCCCCGGATCGTGCGCGCCGACGACGACGGAGACCACCGAAGGATGCGCGGCGGGCAACGCCAACGCGGCCTGTGGCAGCTCGACGCCGTGCCGCTCACAGACTTCGGCGATCCGCTGGGCGCGATCCACCAGGTCGGCGGGCGCCTCGGCGTAGTCGTACATCGTGCCCGGCGACGCCGTGGCGAGGATCCCCGCGTTGAACGCACCCCCTGCCACGACGTCGACCCCGCGTTCCTGGCACAACGGCAAAAGATCGTCGAGAGCGGGCTGGTTCAGCAGGGTGTACCGCCCCGCCAGCAGGATCACGTCGAGATCGAACCGGCGGACAAACTCCGCCAGCATCGGCGCCTGGTTCATCCCGGCCCCGATGGCGGCGACGACACCCTGCTCCCGCAGTTCGAGCAGGGCGGGGAACGCGCCATTGACGGTGTCTTCGAAGTGTTCGTCCGGATCGTGCACATAGACGACGTCGACCCGGTCCAAGCCGAGCCGCGCCAGACTGTCGTCAAGCGACCGGAGGATCCCGTCACGGCTGAAGTCCCAGCGGCGTTTGTAGGCCGCGGGAACGACGAAACCCTGCTCGTCCGTGCGTGAGGCGCCGTCCGGATCGGGCTCCAGCACGCGACCGACCTTGGTCGACACCACGTAGTCCGCACGGGAATACGCCGAAAGTGCCGCACCCAGCCGCCGTTCGGACAAGCCGAGACCGTAATGCGGGGCGGTGTCGAAGTACCGGATCCCTTCGTCCCACGCCTGCCGGACGGTCTCTTCGGCCGTTTCGTCGGCGATGGCGTGGTACAGGTTGCCCAGCTGCGCGCAGCCGAGACCGAGCGGGGACAGGGAGATCTTCACGGAAGCTCCCAAACCAGGCCGAGGCCCGAATCGTTACCCGAGTAGTCGTCCTCGACGTCGAGGAGTTCCGACATCCGTGCCTGCCACGGAATGTTGGCCGGATGATCGCGCAGAATCGCCCGCATCCCGGCGTAGTCCTCGACTTCGACCAGGTGGAACAGGTCGAGACCGTCACGCCAGATCCGCCACGAACGCACCCCCGCGGCCCGCAGCGCCTCGTCGAGATCGGCTGGGATGACGGCATGGACCGACTCGTATTCAGCCTCTTTACCCGGCTTCAGCCGGGTGTGGAGTGCCACTCTTTGTAGTGCGACACCGTGGGTCACCGCGCCTCCTCAGTTCGAAACATGGCACTCTGTCAACTAACACTCAAACATCCGAGGTCTTCGGGGAGGGCGGTGGAACATGCCGGTCACCGATGTCGCGATCGACAAGATCAAGGACATGATCATCTCCGGTGAGCTTGCTCCGGGCGACAGGCTGCCGAAGGAGGCAGAACTGGCCCAGCGGCTCGGCCTGTCCCGCAGTTCGCTGCGCGAAGCGGTGAAGGCGTTGTGCCTGATCCGCGTGCTCGACGTCCGCCAGGGCGACGGCACGTACGTCACCAGCCTCGAACCGAATCTCCTCCTCGACGCGATGACGTTCGTGGTGGACTTCCACCGCGACGACACCGTGCTCGACTTCCTCGCCGTCCGCCGGATCCTCGAACCGGCGGCGACGGCGATGGCCGCGATGCACATGAGCGACGAGGACATCGCGGAGCTAGGCCGCCTGCTCGACGAGCTCGCCGACTCGCCGACGGTGGAGGCGCTGGTCGCGAACGACCTGCAGTTCCACCGCAAGATCGCCGACGGCTCCGGCAATCCGGTGCTGTGCTCCCTGCTGGACAGCCTCTCCGGCCCCACCGCGCGCGCCCGCATCTGGCGCGGGCTGACGCAGGAGGGTGCGGTCGCGAAGACCCGCGAGCAGCATTCGGCGATCTACGAGGCCATCGCGGCCCGCGAACCCGAATTGGCGCGTTCCTGGGCCACCGTGCACGTGGCCGGGGTCGAGCAGTGGCTCCGCAACGCCCTCGGCACGGCCGACGACCCGACCGTGGCCGCCGAAGCTTCCTGACACAGCACCCTCCACGGACTTCTGTATTAAGTGGTCGGTTTCGGAAGTCCTTCGGGGTCTCGACGGCCCAGCTTCCCGCTGGACGTACGACCGAAAGGCACTTCCGAAACCAACCACTAAGTCTGGGCTTTCCCGCCCGCATAGCGGGAAATGATCAACGCGACCAGGATGATCACGCCGTAGATCGCCTTCAGCCACTCCGGCGGCACCTGCGCCACCTGCAGCAGGTTGGTGACCGTCTGCAGGAGCAGTACGCCGGTGAGCGCTCCGACCAGCGTGCCCTTCCCGCCATCGAGGGAGACACCGCCGATCACCGCGGCGGCGAACACCTGCAGGATCAGCCCGTCGCCCTGATCGGCGCCGAGCGCGCCGACGTAGCCCGTGTACGCGAGGCCGCCGATCGCGGCCAGCACACCGGCCACGACGAACACGCCCCACGAGATGCGGTCGACCCGGATACCCGCGGCCCGCGCGGCTTCCCGGTTACCACCGATGGCGTACAGCGACCGGCCGATCCGGTGATACCGCAAGCCCAGCCCGAATACGGTGAACAACGCGGCGGCGAGCCACACCGACATCGGCAGCCCGATGAACGTGGTCGTCGCCATGGCGGTGAACACGTCCAACTGGTCGAACAGCGTCTTTCCCTGCGTGGACCCGATCTGCGTACCGCGCAGCACGGTGAGCATCGCCAGCGTGACGATGAAGGCGTTCAACTTCAGCTTGACGATCAGGAACCCGTTCACGAAGCCGACGGCGGCACCGGCCACCAGCACCGCGAGGATGCCCGCGAACCCGGGGATCTCGGTACCGAAGCCCGAAGACGCCACCGGGATCACCAGCATCGCACCCAGCGCGGGTGCCATGCCCATGGTGGATTCCAGTGACAGGTCGAACTTCCCGGTCAGCAGCACGAGTGATTCGCCCAGCACCACCATCGACAGCGCCGCCGAGGCGGACAGGATGCCGACGATGCTGCCGAAGGTCAGGAACGTGTCACTGATCAGTCCTCCGATGATCAGCACCACGATGAGTGCCGGCACCAGGGCGAGTTCACGCAGCCAGCGGAACTTCCGGCGTTTCGGCGGTGGTGCCGCGAACGACGACGCCTTCGGATCGGTCATCACTTCAGTCACCGCGCTCGACTCCTTCGATGTCGGCCACCAGATCGCCGTCGGACCAGCCCGCCTGATGTTCGGCGACCACGGCGCCGGCTCGCAGCACCAGTACCCGGTCGCTCAGGCGAAGGTCGTCCAGTTCGTCGCTGACGAGCAGGACCGCCTTGCCATCGGCCCGCACTCGGTCGACGACCGCGAGCAGGGCTTCCTTTGACTTCACGTCCACGCCCGCGGTCGGGTTGATCAGCACGACCAGCCGCGGATCACCGGCCAGCGCACGGGCCAGGACGACCTTCTGCTGGTTTCCGCCGGAAAGGTCGGATACCGGCTGGTCGGCGTCGGCCGCGACGATGTCGTAATCCTTCAGCGCCTTCGACGCCCGCTCGTACCGGGCGCCCGGCGAGGCGATGCCGGCCTTTCCCATCCGGTCCAAAATCGACAGCGTGGCGTTGTCCATGATCGAGTGGTCCAACACCAGGCCTTCGTGGTGCCGATCCCGCGGAACGCAGCCGATTCCGGCGCGGATCGCGGCCGGGATGTCGCCCGGCTTCAGCGGGTCGCCTTCGACCCGTACCGTCCCTGAGGACGGGGAGCGCAGTCCGTACACGGTTTCGGCGACCTGGTGCTTGCCGCTGGCGTTGCTGCCCGCGAGCCCGATCACCTCGCCGCGGTGGACCCGGAAAGTCACGTCGCGGAAGCCGTCGCCGGAAAGGCCGTCGACGGTCAGTACCTCGTCCGCGTCGGGAGCCAAGGCATCGCGAGTCGTCGCGTCGCGGACGGAAAGGCCGCCCTGTTCCCCGGTCATCGCGTCGATCAACTCGGCGCGGCCGACTTCGGAAACCGGTCCGGTCAGGATGTGCTTCGCGTCGCGAAGCACAGTGACCGCCTGGCAGACCTCGTATACCTCGTGCAGGTGGTGCGAGATGAACAGGAACGTCACCCCGTTCGCCTGCATCTGGCGCATCCGGTCGAAGAGACGCTCGATCGCCTGGCTGTCCAGCTGCGCGGTCGGTTCGTCGAGGACGATGAACCGGGCACCGTAGGAGAGCGCCCGCGCGATCTCGACGAACTGCCGGTCTTCGACCGAAAGCTCCCCGGCCGGGGTGTCGACGTCGACACGGACGTCCCAGGAGTCGAGCAGGTCCCGTGCGTGACGGCGCAACCGCTGCCAGCCGATCGCGAATCCCTTGCCGGACTGGCGATTCAGGAACAGGTTCTCCGCGACGGTCAGCTGCGGGACGACCATCGCGTGCTGGTAGACGCAGGCGACCGCGCGTTTCCAGTCGTCCTGTCTGGACAGCGGTGGCGCCGGGACGCCGCCGAACTCGACCCGCCCGGTGTCCGTCTTGGACAACCCGGTGAGGATGGAGACCAGCGTCGACTTCCCCGCGCCGTTGCGGCCGACGAGCGCGTGCGACTCGCCGGGGTGGACGGTGATGCTGACGTCGGACAACGCCACGGTGGGCCCGTAGCGTTTACCGACGCCCTGTGCGCTGACCACCGGTACGGCGGCGGAGCCGGCGGGCAGCGCGCTCACAGGTTGTTCCCCCAGAGGGCCTTGTCGTCCACGTTGTCCTTGGTGACGACGGGCGCGGGCAGCTGGTCCTCCAGGATGCCGGGCCGGACCTCGACGACGGTGCTGCCGTGGTCGGTCGAGCCTGCCTTGAAGGTCTCTCCCGCCATCGCCTTCTTGACCCAGTACATGCCGAACTTGGCGTAGTCGTCGGCGGGCTGGGACACGGTCGCGTCGAGTTCGCCCGCGCGGATCGCGGCCAGTTCCTGCGGGATCCCGTCGTTGCTGACCAGCACCACATGCTTGGGGTCGCCGACCGGGAAGTACAGGTTCTTGCGCTTGAGCGCCTGCTGCGTCGGCGCCAGGTAGACCCCGCCCGCCTGCATGTAGACGGCCTTGATGTCCGGGTTGGCGGTCAGCAGGCTGTCCAGGCCGGAGGAGGCCTTGTCCGCTTTCCACTCGGCGGCGACCTCCAGCACCTGGACGCCTCCGAACTTCGTCTTCATGCATTGCCGGAACGCCTCGGAGCGGTCGCGGCCGTTGACCGAGGCCAGGTCACCCATGACCTGCACGACCTTGCCCGACGTGACCTTCGCGCCGATCGCCTCGCAGGCCTTGGTGCCGTACGCCTTGTTGTCCGCGCGCACCACCATCGCGACCTTGCCGCTCTCCGGGGCGACGTCGACGGCGACCACCGGGACGCCCTTGTTCTCCGCGGCCTTCAGCCCCGCCACCACCGCGGCCGAGTCGAGCGGCGTCACGACGAGCCCTTTGACGCCCTGGTTGAGCAGGGTGTTGATGTCGGTGATCTGTTTCGCCGAATCGCTGTCCGCGTTGACGGTGGGCAGCGCGTCGACGCCCTGCTCCTTCGCCTTCAGCGGCACATAGTTGTTGTAGGCCTGCCAGAACGGCGAGGTCAGCAACGGGATCGTCGCACCGACCTTGCCGCCTTGGGCCCCGCCGCCACTCGCGGTGGGCGCGTTGTCCTTCGTGGAACCACAGGCCGACAGGGCCAGCCCGAGCGCGGTGGCCGCCGCGGCCATTTTGATCACCCTCGTACGCACCGCATCCTCCTTGATGACAGCGAAACCAGGTAGGGACCTACTTCTGCACCGGACCGCGCGGGCGCAGCCCGTACATCCCGCCGTCCACGGCGAGTGCCGTGCCGGTGGTCGAAGCCGAAAGCGGACTGGCGAGGTACGCGACGGCGTTCGCGACCTCGTCCGCGGTGACCAGCCTGCCCATCGGCTGCCGGGCGGCCAGCGCGGCCCGCTCGGCCGCCGGATCGGTGGCGGAGTCGAGCAGCCTGCCCACCCACGGGGTGTCCGCGGTGCCGGGGCAGACGCAGTTGACGCGGATCTCGTCGGCAAGGTGGTCGGTCGCCATCGCCAGGGTCAGCGAGAGCACCGCGCCCTTGCTGGCCGAGTACAGCGCGCGGTTCGGCAGGCCTGCCCACGCGGCGATCGAGCAGGTGTTGACGATCGCCGCCGACGGTGACTTCCTCAGCTGCGGCAACGCGGCACGCGCCAGCCGCACCATGCCGACGACGTTGATGTCGAGCACGCGGTGCCATTCGTCGTCGTCGTTGGCGGCGACGTCGCCTTGGGCCCCGATCCCGGCGTTGTTGACCAGGATGTCGAGCCTGCCGAAGCGTTCGGCGACAGCGTCGATCGCCGAACGCACCTCCTTGTCGGAGCCGACGTCGCACCGGAATCCGGTGAGGCCCGCGGGGAGGTCGTCCGGCTTCAGGTCAAGCACCGCGACCGTCGCCCCTCGCGAGGCGAGCAGGTCGGCGGTGGCCCGGCCGATCCCGGAGGCGCCACCGGTGACGGCGGCGACGAGGCCTTCGAATTCACTCACTTGCAGTCTCCGTCCACTCTGGACCGTCGGGGAACCGGAACCGGCGCAGGGTCGCGTCGTGCATCCGCGCGGAGAATCCCGGCGCGGACGGGGCAAGGTACCGCCCACCGGTCACGACGGCCGGGTCGGTGAAATGCTCGTGGAGGTGGTCGACCCATTCGATGGACCGGTCGGCGTCCGATCCGGAGACCGCCACGAAGTCGAACATCGACAGGTGACGCACGAGTTCGCACAGGCCCACGCCGCCGGCGTGCGGGCACACCGGGATTCCGAATTTGGCCGCCAGCAACAGGATCGCCAGGTTCTCGTTGAACCCGCCGACCCGGGCGGCGTCCAGTTGCAGCACCGAGATCGCGCCCGCCTGCAGCAGCTGCTTGAACACCACGCGGTTCTGGACGTGCTCGCCGGTGGCCACGCGGATCGGGGAGAGCGCCTTGGCGATCGCGGCGTGCCCGAGGACGTCGTCCGGCGAGGTCGGCTCCTCGATCCAGTACGGGTCGTACGGCGCCAGCGCGGTCATCCAGGTGATCGCGGCCGAGACGTCCCAGCGCTGGTTCGCGTCGACGGCGACGTGGATGTCCGGGCCGACGGTCTCGCGGGCGAGCTTCATCCGGCGGACGTCGTCCCCCAGGTTGCCGCCGACCTTCAGTTTGATCATCTCGAAGCCGTCCGCGACCGCCTGCTCGGCGAGACGGACGAGTTTCGTGTCGGAGTAGCCGAGCCAGCCGGGGGACGTGCTGTACGCGCGGTACCCGTCACGTTCGATACGGGCGATCCGCTCGGCGCGGCCGGGTTCGGCGGCGCGCAGCAGCTCCAGGGCCTCGTTCTCCGTCAATGCGTCGGAAAGGTAGCGAAAGTCGACGAGGGAGACCAGGTCCTCGGGCGACATCTCGGCGGCGAACCGCCACACCGGCAGGCCCGCGACGCGTGCGGCGAGATCCCACGCGGCGTTGACCACCGCGCCGATCGCCATATGCGCGACCCCCTTTTCCGGGCCGAGCCAGCGCAGTTGCGAGTCGCCGACCAGGGTCCGGGACAGGTCGCCGAGTGCGGCCGCGTCCGTGGGGACGTCGCGGCCGACGACATGCGGCTCGAGCGCGCGGATGGCGGCGGCCTGGACGTCGTTGCCGCGTCCGATGGTGAAGGCGAGCCCGTACCCGTCAGGGCCACCGTCGGTGTGGAGCACGACGTACGCGGCCGAGTAGTCCGGGTCCGGGTTCATGGCGTCCGAACCGTCCAGATCCCGCGAGGTGGGGAACCGGACGTCGAGCACCTCCATGCCCACGATCTTGGCCATCACGCCTGCCTGACGGTCTGGCGCTGGCGACCGAGGCCGTCGATCTCAAGCTCGATGACGTCACCCTCCCGCAGGTACGGTTTGGGATCGGGCTGTCCGAGCGCGACACCCTGCGGAGTGCCGGTGTTGATGAGGTCTCCGGGACGCAGCACCATGAACCGGCTCAGGTAGTGCACGATTTCGGCGACCGTGAAGATCATGTCCTTGGTGGACGAGTCCTGCTTCTTCTCGCCGTTGACCCACAACCGCAGGCCGAGGTCCTGCGGGTCGGGCACCTCGTCGGCGGTGACCAGCCACGGGCCGAGCGGGTTGAAGTTCTCGCACGACTTGCCCTTGTCCCACTGGCCGCCGCGTTCGAGCTGGAACTCACGCTCGGACACGTCGTTCGAGACGGTGTACCCGGCGACGTACTCGAGGGCTTCTTCCACGCTGTCGAGGTAGCGCGCGGTCTTGCCGATGACGATGCCGAGCTCGACCTCCCAGTCGGTCTTGGTCGAGCCACGCGGCACGAGCACGTCGTCTTCCGGGCCGACGACGACGTCGGAGGCCTTCATGAAGACGATCGGCTCGGTCGGCACGGCGGCGCCGGACTCCTCGGCGTGCTGCCGGTAGTTGAGGCCGATGCAGACGACCTTGCCGGGCCGGGCGATCGGCGCGCCGACCCTGGCTTCGGCGAATCCGGGACCGGCTTCCGGCAGCTCACCGGCGGCGAGCGCGGCCGCGACCCTGGCGACACCGTCGCTCGCGAAGAAGCTGCCATCGATGTCGGCGGTCAGTCCCGCGAGGTCGCGCAGCGTGCCATCCCCGGCACGTACGAACGGACGCTCACTTCCCGGCTCCCCGAGACGCAACAGCTGCACGGATTTTCCTTTCCGGCCGAACCGTCAGGAATCGACGGCTCCAACAGCAACGAACAGACATCCGATGTATACCCGACTACCTCCGGCAAGATCTAGAGGTCGTCCGGATTTGGGTGGAAAATTGATCGGATCAGTGGACGGCGAACCGGCAATTTCCCTCGTGGCATGAATCACATCAGGAATAGTTACCTACTCTAAGCAAGTTGTTGGCTTCGGAACCATGTCCGGGGGAAGGAAGAGCATGACCATCGCGCCCGAGCGAGTGGAAGAAATCGTCACACGACCGAGTACGACCGGGCGTGCCCGGTTCGTCCTGATCCTCGGCGGCCTGTCCGCCTTCGGGCCCCTGTCGATCGACATGTACCTGCCCGCACTGCCGCAGATGGCGGGTGAACTGCGCGCCACGGACTCGACCGTCCAGCTGACGCTGAGCGCGTTCATCATCGGGCTCGCCCTCGGCCAGCTGATCCTCGGACCACTGTCCGACGCGATCGGCCGCCGCAAGCCGCTCGTCGCCGGCCTCGCGCTCTACCTGGTCGGTTCGGTGCTGTGCGCCCTCGCCCCGAGCGCCGACCTGCTCATCGCCGCCCGTGCCGTCCAGGCGTTCGGCGCCGCGGCCGGCATCGTGATCGCCAGGGCGACCGTGCGCGACCTCTACTCCGGCACCGCGATGACGAAGTTCTTCTCGCTGCTCATGCTGGTCAACGGGCTCGCCCCGATCCTGGCGCCGATCATCGGCGGCCAGATCCTGAACTGGACGTCCTGGCGCGGTGTGTTCGTCTGCCTGACCGTGTTCGGCGCGATCCTGCTCGCCGTCGTCTTCTTCCTGCTGCCGGAACCCCTGCCGGAGGAACGCCGCACGCCGGCGCGCTTCGGCTCGGTGATGCGGACGTACGCGAGCCTGCTCGCCGACCGGAGTTTTCTCGGCTACGCGCTGGCGTCCGGGCTCATGTTCGGCAGCCTGTTCGCCTATATCTCCGGCTCGTCCTTCGCGTTGCAGGGCGTCTACGGCCTCAGCCCGCAGGACTACAGCCTGGTGTTCGGGCTCAACGGCATCGGCATCGTGCTCGTCGGCCAGCTGAACGGCCGGATCGTCGGACGCTTCCCGGAACGGACACTGCTGACTGTCGGCCTGATCGTCGCGGCCGTCGCCGGATTCGGCGTGCTGATCGCGGTGGCGATGGGCCTCAGCCTGGTCGGGCTGCTGATCCCGCTGTTCATCCTGGTGTCGAGCATCGGCATGGTCGCCCCGAACGCGAGTTCGCTCGCACTGGCCGAGCAGGCGCGGTCCGCCGGTTCGGCTTCGGCGCTGCTGGGCGTGCTGCAGTTCGTCGTCGGCGGGCTCGCGACGCCGCTGGTCGGGCTGGGTGGCGCGGGGACCGCGGTCCCGATGGGGATCACGATGGCGGGCTTCGGGGTTTTGGCGCTGCTGGCCTTCGTGACCATGACGCGGCCCGCACGGCTCGTGGCGCCGGAGCCGGTCACCCAAGAGACTTGAGGTCCGCCGTCTGCAGCTGATCCGCCGTCACCGTCGCCCGTCCCTCGACCAGGGCCTTCAACGCGTCCCCGTCATCCCACTGGTTGACGTTCATCGCGGCCGTCACCTGTCCGTCCCGTAACCAGAACGCCGTGAAGTCCCGCGCCGCGAGGTCCCCGCGGACGACGAGTTCGTCGCTTTCGGGGTCGGCGAGGCCGCGGTATTCGCAGCCCAGGTCGTATTGGTCCGAAAAGAAATACGGGCTCCGCAGGTACGGCTCGTTCTCCCCGAGCAGGTTCCCGGCGACATGCTCACCCTGCCACTTCGCGTTCGACCAGTGCTCGACACGGACGCGTTTTCCGTAGCGGGGATGGAATTGCGCGGCGATGTCGCCGATCGCGTAGACGTCGGGAGCGGCGGTCCGCAGTCCGGCGTCGGCGCAGACACCGCCATCGTCGGACAGTTCCAGTCCGGCGGCGTGCGCCAGGTCGACCCGCGGTGCGGCGCCGACGGCCACCAGGACGACGTCGGCGCGCAGTTCCTCGCCGTTCCGCAGGCGGACACCGGTCACCCCGTCGAGTCCTCCGGTGAACTCGGCGACGCCTTCACCCAGCCGCCAGTTCACGCCGTGCTCGGTGTGGAGATTCTTGAACACGCCGGACACCTGTTCACCCAGTACCGCCAGCAGTGGCGAGCCGACCTGGTCGACCACGGTCACCTCGGCGCCGTGTTCCCTGGCGGCCGCCGCGGCCTCGGTCCCGATCCAGCCGGCACCGACGATCACCACCCGTCCGGCGTCCTTGAACGCCGAACGCAGGGCCAGCGCGTCGTCGAGGGTGCGCAAAGTGTGCATCCCCGGCAGGTCGCCGCCGGGCACCGGAAGCGGCCGCGGCTGCGATCCGGTGGCGAGGACGAGCCGGTCGAAGCGGTGCTCACCGGCGACGTCGTCGAGTACGAGCCGGGTACCGAGTTCGATCCTGGTCGCGGTCGCCCCGGGTTTGTACTCGATGTCCTTCGCTTCGTAGAAACCGGCGTCGTGCACCCAATCGGGTTCGTCGGTGTTGCCCAGCAGAAGGCCCTTGGACAACGGCGGCAGCTCGTACGGGGGATGGGTATCAGAACCGAGCAGTAGGATCTCACCCGCGTAGCCGCGTTCTCGCAGCGCCCCGGCGGCCGTCGCCCCGGCCAGGCCGGCACCGACGATGACGATCTTCCTGGGTTCGGACATTCGTGACCTCCCAAGCAGTCCCGCTCCGGACGCTACTCCGGTTCAGCCCCATCCGGCCCAGTGGAAGCGGATGTCGATCACGAACAGCTCGCTCGGTTAACCCATCAGCAGGAATGTCGGATAACCCGCGTCACGGCCCGGAAACCGGCCCGTCCCAGCCACGGACAAGAAAGGGAGACCATGAGCACTGGAAGGATGAGGACCTTGGCACCCCGGGACGAATGGTCGGTCGGCTGCCGGGATCTGGCAGGCAGGCGCAGGGACGTGACGGTGTTCGTGAGCAGCGACAAGATCGTGCTCGTGGCGCCACCCGGGGAAGCCGCCGTTCTCGGGCCGCTGGACGTCGGGCGCCTGCGCGCCGCGCTCCGCGACGCCGTGGTCGCGGTGGCACGACATCCGGATCACAGTGCATGACAACTACCGTTCCTACTCCTGAGTAAGTTAGAGTCGGCTCCGAGGGAAGGAGCCGGCCATGACCACCTACTTCGTGACGGGCGCGACGGGCTTTCTGGGTAAACGCCTGGTCGCGCGCCTACTGCGGCGACCCGAGACCGTAGCCGTCCATGTACTCGTGAGGGAGACCTCGCGCGGGAAGCTCCCGAGCCACGAGAAGCTCGTTCCCGTCACCGGCGATCTGACCGAACCCACGCTGGGTGTCGACCCGGCCGAAGTGGGACCCCTCGACCACGTCGTTCACCTCGGCGCGATCTACGACCTCACCGCGAGCGAAGCCGCCAACCGCGCGGCCAACGTCGACGGCACCCGCAACGTCCTGGAGTTCGCCGCCGCCGCGAACGCCGGGCTCCTGCACCACGTCTCCTCCATCGCGGTGGCGGGCCGATACGCCGGCCGCTTCACCGAAGCCGATTTCGACCTCGGCCAGAGCTTCGCGTCGCCGTACCACGCGACGAAGTTCGAGGCCGAGAAACTCGTGCGCCGCCACGGGAAAACGCCGTTCCGGGTGTACCGGCCGTCCGCCGTCGCCGGCGATTCGCGCACCGGCGAGATGGACAAGATCGACGGCCCGTACTACTTCCTCCCCGCGATCTCGCGCCTCGCCACGCTGCCCCGCCGCTTCCCGCTGGCGGCTCCCGATCTCGGTGCGACGAACCTCGTCCCGGTCGACTACGTCGTCGAAGCGATCGAGCACCTCATGCACGCCGACGCGCCGAGTGGCAGCACCTATCACCTCGCGTCGCCGCGGCCTCAGCCGCTACATGAGGTCTACAACGCCTTCGCGCGGGTCGCGGGCGGGCCGAAGATCTCCGCCGTCCTCCCCGCCCGGCCGTCCGGAGCGCTGAAACGCGCCGGAACCCGCTTGGCGAGGTCCGCGGCGGCCGGGTTCGACCGCGTTCCCGGCGGACGTTCCGCCCGCGCGGCGGTGCTGAAGGAACTCGGCATCCCGCTCGAAGTCCTGCCGCATCTGAGCATGGAGGTCGACTTCGACACCGCCGCGACCACCGCGGCACTCGAAGGCAGCGGAATCTCCTTGCCCCCGTTGAAGGAGTACGCCGGTCCGCTGTACCGCTACTGGCTCGAACACCTGGACCCCGATCGCGGCCGCCGCCGCCCGGGGCCGGAACCGTTGAGCGGCCGCAAGGTGCTGATCACCGGCGCCTCGTCGGGCATCGGGCGCTCGTCCGCGCTGGCCGTCGCCGCGAAGGGCGGCGAAGTGATCCTCGTGGCCAGGCGCACCGACGAACTCGAAGACGTCCGCGAGCAGATCGTCGCGGCGGGTGGCAAGGCGTCCGCGTACCCGTGCGACCTCACCGACGGCGACGCCGTCGACGCGCTGGTCAAGGACGTGCTCGCCGCGCACGGCGCGGTCGACATGCTGGTCAACAACGCGGGCCGTTCGATCCGCCGCTCGCTTTCGCTGTCCACCGAACGGTTCCACGATTTCGAGCGCACGATGGCGATCAACTACTTCGGCCCGGTGCGGCTGATCCTCGGCCTGCTGCCCTCGATGACCGAACGCGGATTCGGCCATGTCGTCAACGTGACCACACAAGGACTGCAGACCGACACACCGCGGTTTTCCGCTTACCTGGCCTCGAAGGCCGCGCTGGAGAAGTTCGGGCTGACCGCCGGACGGGAAACGCTTTCCGACGGGATCACCTTCACCTCGGTGCGGATGCCGCTGGTGCGCACCGACATGATCGCGCCGACCGGCTCCTACCGCGGCATGCCGGCGAGTTCACCCGAGCGCGCCGCCGGACTCGTCGTCAAGGCATTGGAAGAACGGCCGGAGATCTTGAACCTGCCGGAGGGTAAGGCCGCCGAACTGGTGACGCTCGTCGCACCCAAGACGGCGCGGTTCTTCGCTCACCTCGTCTACCGGGCGATGCCGGAATCCGCACCGGAAACCCGTGGCCTGGCACGGAAGGCCCCACTCGCCTCGGTGGCGGGCGCGGTCACCCGGCTGGTCTGGCGCCGCCGTCCCTGACGTCCTCGCGGCCGGGCTCGATCGGGGGACGCCCCCGGCCGCTACCATCGGTTTCCGATACGCCGGGGTCGGCGGGCACGGGCCGAGGTAGGACGAGCGGGAGGGGCAGTGTGGACGTCGCCAGTCCCCCGCTGTCGACCGGGCCGGACGCCGCGGTGGTACGTCCGTCCAGGACAGTGCTGCGGCTTTCCCTGCACGCGGCCTGGGTACTCGCGCTCGCCGTCGCCACCGAACTCCGGGTGGGACGCTTCGGTTTCCACCCGTCGGATCAGGGTTTCATCCTCGCCCAGGCGTGGCGCGTGCTGCACGGCGAAGTGCCGCATTCCGACATCATCTCCGCGCGGCCGCTGGGTTCGGCGTTCCTGCACATCGTCGACTTCGTCCTGCCCGGACCACTGTTCTTCGTCTCCAGCGTGCTCAGCATGGTGGAGATCATCCTGGCGACCATCGCGTTCGCGGTACTGGTCACCCGGCGTCGCGTCCGCGACTGGGGGCCCGGACTCACCGGGCTGACGGCGGCCGCGGCGCTGCTGAACCTCAACGCGTTCCCGCTGATGGCTTGGCACACGATCGACGGGATCTTCCTGACCGCCTGCGGTGCCTGGGCACTGGATTCCGGGCTGCGCAACGGGAAGGCGTGGCCGCGACGGCTCGGGCTGGTCCTGCTGGGTGCCGCCGTGTTCGTCAAGCAGAGCTTCGCGCCGGCTCCGGTGATCGCGCTGGTTTGGCTGCTACTGCACCCTTCGACGCGGGAAGGCGCGTTCCGCACCGGCCGCTGGTGGGGACGGCTGGCATGGGATCTGCTGGCGCTCGGCGCCTTTCTCGTGCTCTACCTCGGAATCGTCGCGCTCGACGGCGGGCTCGGCGCGATGGCAGAACAACTCACCGGCGGCCTGCCCGCCTACGGCCAACGGCTTCTCGGGCTGTGGCTGGAGAATCCCGAAACCCTCACAGAGCCACCGGTACGAGGCCTGACTCTTTTCGCGGTCGCGGGCGTATTCCTCGCTTTGGCGGGGATCTTCCGCGAACGGGCGGGCCTCGCCGGCGCGATCTTCGCGCGGCTGCTGCTACTGGCCGGGGTCGCGGTGGTGGTCGGCACCGTCGTCGACGGGCATTTCACCGGCGCGTCGCGCTGGGCGGACGTCCTCTGGTGGATCCTCGGTGTCGCGTTGCTGGTGAACTGGATGTCGACGCGGCGGTTCCCGAGGATGGGCACGCTGGTCTTCGCGACCGGGTTCATGACCAGTTTGTCCTGGGGGAACGACACCCCGACACTGTTCACCGGAACACTGGCACTGACCGCGATCCTGCTGCTGGCTGACGCGCTGCCGCCGGTGCCCGCGCCGCCTCGCTGGGCAGGCCTGACCGGCGCGACGGCGATGGGCCTGGTCGCGGTGCTGGCGTCGGGCTGGGCCGTGATCGCGCACCACGACGAAGCCGCGTACCTCGACATGGCACGCGAAAAGCTGACCGGGGACCTCGGCACGGTGACGCCGTCGATGCGCGGCATCCGGACGAATCCGGGCACCTTCACCTACGTCTCCCAGATCCGGGACTGCGTCACGCGGTTCCCCGCCGCGCGCACGGCGGTCCTGCCCGACAACCCGTTCGCCTATCCCGCTTTCGGGCTGCGCAACCCGTTCCCGCTGGAATGGCCGCTGCCGCTGGAGATCGTCGCCGACGCACCGCAACGGATGCTCGCGACCGCGGACGGGCTCAACCGCGACGGCGACTACCTGGTGCTGTTCCAGACCGTGGACATGCCGACGCTGACCAGGGGCGGGCCCGTACCCGCCGAGGTCACGCCGGATACGCCGATCTTCGACTATCTGGGGATGGAGAAGGCCCTTCGGTCGCGGCTGACCGGGCAGACCGTCATCTGCGGCAGCTTCATCGGGAAATGGGCACCGGCGCGCTAGTCGACCCCCGCGTCTTCGGGGCGTCCGGCGGCCAGTCCGGCGAGGACGTCCAAAGCGGCCGCCAGCACCTCGATGGGCGGCGACGACACCGCGAGCCGCACGGCGTTCGGCGCGTGTCCCGGGACGACGGCGAACGCGGCGGCGGGGGTGACCGCGATCCCCCGGCGCGCGGCCGCGGCGACGAAGGTTTCCGCGCGCCAGTGCTCCGGGAGTTCCCACCAGCAGTGATACGCCTGGGGATCCGCGCGCAGGGTGAACCCGGCCAGCCGCGCCGCCGTCACCCGCTGGCGTTCCGCGGCGTCGAGGCGTTTCGCCCGTTCGACGGTTTCCAGCGTGCCCCCGGTGATCCACCGGGTGGCCGCTTCGAGGGCGAACCGGGGCGCGACCCAGCCGCCCGAACGCACCGAGGCCGCCAGCCGCTCCGTCCATTCCGCCGGGACGGCGAGAAACCCGGTGGTCAGCCCGGGTGCCAGGCGTTTGGACATACTGTCGGTGAATACCGTGCGTTCCGGCGCGAACGTCGCGAACGGACGGATCTCGGGCCGGAGGAAGGTGTAGATCCCGTCTTCGATCACCGGGATGTCCATGCGGCGCACGGTTTCCGCGAGTTCCCGGCGGCGCTCCTCGTCCATTGTGGACCCCAGCGGGTTGTGCAGCGTCGGCTGGACGTACAGCGCGCGTACGGGTGCGGCGGCGTGGGCGGCTTCGAGTGCTTCGGGCACGAGGCCCTGGTCGTCGGTCTCGATGGGCGCCAGCTGGACGCCGAGCCGTCCGGCGAGTGCCTTGACCACGGGATACGTGATGGCCTCGACGGCGAGTCGTTCCCCCATCGGCACGAAGGTGGCGATGGCGGCAGCGATGGCTTCGCGGCCACTTCCCGCGAAGAGGACTTCGGGCGTCCAACCGTCCTTCGCGAACAGTCCGGCGACGGCGTCCCTGGCCTGCTTCGAGCCGCTGACGCTCCCCGGCCGCAGCGCCGCTGTCAGGACGTCTTCGCGCAGGAGTGGCTCCAGTGCCTTGCCGACGAGCGCGGATTGCTCCGGGAGGACGGCGAAGTTCAGTTCGAGGTCGATCGTCGCGCCGCCCGGCTCGGCGAGCGCGGTCTCCAACGGCGGCTTCGCGGCGCGGATGAACGTGCCCCGGCCGACCTCGCCGACGACGACGCCTCGGCGCACGAGCTCGCCGTACACCCTGGCGGCGGTCGAGTTCGCGATGCCGCGATCGCGGGCGAAGCGTCGCTGCGGCGGCAGCCGGTCGCCGGGACGGAGCCTGCCGGCCTCGACGTCGGCGGCGATTTCGCCCGCGACTATCCGGTAGTCCTCCATGACCTCACCTCGATCGCACCGAGCCCGCTCGCGGGATCGCACTCGGATAGTGCCACCGAGAACCGGTGTGGGACGACTGCGACCCACGGAACACCACAACGGCGATTCGCTAGGTTAGCCTAACCTGCGTGGAGACCGTGGAAACCCTCACCGAGCAGAGCACGACGTCCCGCCTGCACGCGGACGCGCTGACGCTCGCCTATGACGGCCGGACCGTGGCCGAAGATCTCGGGGTGGTCATCCCCGACCGGTCGTTCACCGTCATCGTCGGCCCCAACGCCTGCGGGAAGACGACCCTGCTGCGTGCGCTCGCGCGGATGCTCAAGCCCCGCACGGGTTCGGTGTACCTCGACGGCCAGGTGATCACCGCCTTCCCCGCCAAGGAGGTCGCGCGACGGCTCGGCCTGCTGCCGCAGAGTTCGATCGCACCCGACGGCATCACCGTCGCCGACCTGGTCGCACGCGGCCGGTACCCGCATCAGCGCCTGCTGCGTCAATGGTCCCGTGAGGACGCCACCGTCGTCACCGAGTCCATGCGCGCCACCGGGGTCGACGACCTCGCCGAGCGGCTGGTCGACGAATTGTCCGGTGGACAGCGGCAGCGGGTGTGGATGGCGATGGCGCTCGCGCAGGAGACCGATCTGCTCCTGCTCGACGAGCCGACGACCTACCTGGACATCGCGCACCAGATGGACATCCTCGACCTGTGCGCGCGACTGCACGAGGAGCAGGGGCGGACGCTGGTCGCGGTGCTGCACGACCTCAACCAAGCGGCGCGCTACGCCACGCACATGATCGCGATGCGGGACGGGGAGGTCCTGGCGACAGGCACGCCCGAAGAGGTCGTCACCGCGGAGAACGTCGAGAAGATCTTCGAGTTGCCGTGCCGGGTCATGCCGTGCCCCGAAACCGGGACGCCGCTCGTGATCCCGAAAGCGAGCCGCCGCGCCGCCTGAGTCCGAGTAGGTTGACGGCGGAGGTGCCATGTCACAGCAACTGTGGTCCGAAGTGGACGACTACCTCGCCGGGGTGCTCGTCCCGTCCGATCCCGCCCTCGAAGCCGCGCTGCTCGCCTCGCGCGAGGCCGGGCTGCCCTCGATCGCCGTCGCGCCGAACCAAGGCAAACTGCTCAACCTGATCGCCAGGATGATCGGCGCCCGCTCCATCCTGGAGATCGGCACGCTCGGCGGCTACAGCACGATCTGGCTCGCACGTGCCCTGCCGCCGCAGGGCAGGCTCGTCACGCTCGAATTCGACCCGAAGCACGCCACCGTCGCCCGCGGCAACATCGACGCGGCAGGGCTTGGCGGGCTGGTCGACGTCCGCGTCGGCAAGGCGCTGGACCTGCTGCCTGCCGTCGAAGGCCCGATCGACCTGGCGTTCATCGACGCCGACAAAGTCAATAACCCCGCCTACTTCGAGGCGTCGCTGAAGCTCGTCCGGCCCGGTGGTGTGATCGTGGTCGACAACGTCGTCCGCGGTGGCGCGGTCGCCGACGCCGACAGCAAGGACCCGAACATCCAGGGGATCCGGCGGTTGCACGAGATGATCGCCGCCGAGCCGCGTGTCGACGCGACGGCGTTCCAGACCGTCGGCGCGAAGGGCTACGACGGCCTGACCATCGCACTGGTGAAGCCCTGATGGGCCGATTCGATCCGGCCGCGCTCGAGCGGTCGCGACGCGTCCTTTCCGGTTATGTGGCCCCGCGGCGAGGTACCCGGGCCGGTGTCCCTGGTGGCCGTCGGCGACGAGATCCACGTGAACGCCTTGGGGAATCGGGCAGCAGTTCGTCGACCGGTTCGTCCAGAACTCGCCGATCGCCGCGTGCCGCGCCGAGCGGATTTTCGGCCCGCTGGGCATGAAGGACACCGGCTTTGTCGTCCCCCGATGACCAGTCGCACCGCTTCACGACGTCGTATCAGGTGGACGGAGAGACCGGTGAACTCCAGGTCTACGACGCCCCCGACGGTCAGTGGAGCGCTCCGGTGCCGTTCTGCTGCTGTCCGGGGGAACCCAAGGCGGTGAGCGGCTGGGGATTCGGGCTCGCCGTGGTGAACAGGAACGACGGGCTCGCGACCAAGGGCCGCTACGGCTGGGACGGCGGGCTCGGCACGTCTTGGGCGGCGATCCGGTCACGGGGCTGACCGGGATCCTCCTCACCCAGCGCACCGACTGGCCCGCTCCGTGGCACGCACGCGAGGACTTCTGGACGATCGCGCAAACCTCGCTCATCTGAGTCACCGAGTCGGTGCTGGAACCGGCTGAACGTCGACGGATTCCGGCCACCGCACCGGCAGTCCCTGGTGGTAACCGCTCATGAAGCGCTGCCACATCTCGGCCGGGATCGTCTTGCCGGTCAGCTTCCCCCCGGCGGCGTCCCTCATCCGGCGCGGCTCGTCGGACCCGACCCAGACCGCCGTCGCGAGTTGCGGCGTGTACCCGACCGCCCAGCCACCCGCGTTGTCGTCGGTCTCCAGATACCCGAAGTCGCCGGTCTTCAGTGCCGCCGGACGGTCCTTCAGCCCGGTGGCCAGCACGCGGCTCACCGTACCGGCGATCCGGCGGCTCAGCGCCTGGTCGTCGTCGAACGCGGGTGCCTTGTCCGAAGGGCGTTCCCAGACGACCTCGCCGTGTTCGTCGCGGATCTTCGACACCAGATGCGGTGTGGCGCGCATGCCTTCGGCGGCGAAGGTCGCGTAGGCGCCTGCCATGTCGATGGCCCGCAACGGGTACCGGCCGACCGCGATCCCGGGGCCGATCAGGAACCCGTCCTTCTCGCGCAGCGTCACCGCGCCGTCGACGGTCTCGGGAACGCCTGCCGCGCGGGCCCCGTTCCGGACGGCTTCGGCGCCGAGTTTCTTCGCCAAGTCGACGAAGGGCCCCTGCGCGCCACGCCCGAGCGCCTCGCGCAGCGTGCACTTCCCGGCCTCACCGCACTGGTCGTCGAACTTGAACTTCTCGCCGAGAAAGGAGGCCTCCTTCGGCAGCTTCACAGGCTCATCCACGTTGACGCCCTGTCGCAGACCGGCGGCCAGCGTGAACGGATGGAAGGCCGCACCGGTGCCGTACGGGGTGCCGGCGTAGTCGTGCACGCTCCAGCCGCCGCCGTTGTACGCGCGGATCGCGCCTGTCCCGGGTTCGACGGCGACCAGCCCTGCCCGGAACTGCTCGGGCTGACCCTGCAGCCGTTCCTTGACCACCTTCTCCGCCTCGGCCTGCGCGCGCGGATCGATGGTCGTCTCGACCTTCATCGCGCCGCCGCGGAGCCGGTCCAGCGGGTAGCCGACCTGTTCGAGTTCGGCGAGGACCTGCTGTTTGATGTGGTACTTCTCGTAGGTGACGCGGCCCGCCCTGGTCTCCGACGGCGCCTGGATCGCGGCCTCCGGATAGGCCGCCGTGACCGACTCGGCCTGACTGACGTAGCCGCGGACGACCAGCTTGTTCATCACGTACGACCAGCGCTTCCCGGCGTGCTCGTGCGTCGAGGCGTACGGGTCGTGCACCGACGGCGACTGGATCATCCCGGCGAGAAAGGCCGCTTCGCTCCACGTCATCGAGTCGTCGAGCGTGCGGCCGAAGTAGGCGTTCATCGCCGACGCCGGGCCATAGGTGCCGCGTCCGAAGGAGATGATGTTGACGTAGCTCTCGAAGATCTCCTTCTTGGTCTGCTGCTGCGTGATCTTCGTGGCGAGCACTAGTTCGGAGAACTTGCGGACGAGGGTGGCGTCCTCGTTGCCGGTGGACTTCTTGATGTACTGCTGGGTGATCCCGGATCCGCCGCCGACGCCGGTCACCAGCGCCCGGCCGAGGCCGGTGAGGTCGAAGCCCTCGTTGTCCCAGAAGGTCGGGTCCTCGGTCGCGACGATCGCGTCGCGCAGCTTCGCGGGGATGGCGTCGTAAGGCACGAACAGCCGATCTCCGCCGGGTGGGATCACCTTGAGCAGCTCGGAGCCGTCCGCGTTCTGGAGGACGACGGTCTTGTCGAGATCGGCGAGCACCTCTTGTGGGCTGCGGACGTCGAGCAGGAGGTACGCGACCCCGAACGCGATCACCGGGATGCCGATCAGGAGGCCGAGTGACCAGGCACCGATCCGGCGTACTCGCCGCCACCCGCGTCTCTTCCGCTCCGGCTCCGGGGTGGCCGTGGTTTCCGACTCGGGTGCGGTTTCGTCATCCGGGTTTTCCACGACACTAGAGACGCCCGAACGAGTGAAAAGGTTGTGGGAAAATCACCGAATCGTGTCATCGCCGTGTACCCCCCCGCCGCAATTAGTCCTCTAGTGGCGGTAGTTGGCAATGCGAACCACCGCAACCAGAGGACTACTTGCGAGCGCGCGGGGCGACCGGGGAGGCGCTCAAGCGAGAAAGGCGCGAAGCAGCGAAGCGGTGCCTTCGACGTGCTCAGCCATCGCCCGGCGGGCCGCCTCGGAGTCCCCGGCGAGGATCGCGTCGACGATGGCCTCGTGCTGGGCGTTGGAATGCTCCAGGTTCGGCTCCAGCAGCGGGATCATGTCGAGCAGCTGGTTGACCCGCATCCGCGCGTCGGCCATCGCCGTGGTCAGCGAACCGGACGCGGTGACCTCGGCGATCGCCAGATGCAGTCGTGAGTCCTTGCGCCGGTAGTCGCCGAGGTCGGCCGCGGCGGCCTCGGCGAGCGTGCTGGTCAGGTGTTGCCGGTCGGCCGGGGTGAGCGAACGCGACGCCGCCATCTCGGCGGCGCCGGTCTCCAGGACGTGCCGCAGGCCGAGCGCGTCCTCCACGGTGGCGTTGTCGACTTCGCGCCCGTCGGCGGCCGGCGGATCGGGCAGGACGTCGTTGACGAACGTGCCGCCGTAGCGCCCGCGTCGCGACTCGACGTACCCGGCGTCGGCCAGCGCGCGGATCGCCTCCCGCAACGTCACGCGGCTGACCCCGAGCCGCTCGGCGAGCTCGCGCTCCGAAGGCAGCCGCTCCCCCGCGCCGACCACTCCGAGCCGGATCGCCTGGAGCAGCCTTTCGACGGTCTCCTCGAAGGCATTGCCCGCGCGCACCGGGCGGAACAGCGCGTCACCCGCGTTCGCGACCGTGCTCGACTCCACCCTTCGAGTTTAGGCCGCCTGCAAGTCGTCCTCTGGTTGCGGTACTTGCACACGCATGTACCGCAACCGGGGTGTCTGTCGATCACACGAAGCCAGAGAGCGGATATGGTCTCCTGGAGAGGAGGACGACGTGGACAAAGACGTGAGGTTTACCCAAGCCCTCATGAGCATGACAGATGCAGCTCGCCATCTGGGTGTTCCCCAGCAGACCTTCCACCGCTGGGCACGTGGCTACCCGCACGGCGGTCCGCTGCTGCACATCTCCGCCACGGAAAGTATCCGGCAGGCAAGTGTTCCGTTTATCGCACTCGCCGAGGCATGGGTACTTGAAGGACTGCGCCAAGCAGGAGTTCGGCCCCAACGGATACGCCCCGCACTGGTGCAACTCCAACGCGAGTTCGGGCGAGAGTACGTACTCGTGTCGCCCGCCCTCGTAACTGACGGTATCTCAGTACTGTGGGACTTCTCCAAAACAGAGGCGGGCGCCGGCCTGATCGAGGGCCGGTCGGGCCAGACTGTGATTCGCGAAATCGTGCAGGACTACCTGACGTATGTCGGATTCGGCGCCGACAACCTCCCCAACAACCTCAAGCTCAAGGTCTTCGAGCCGTCAAAAGTCGCCATTGACCCCTATCGGTCATCAGGTCAACCTGTGTTCGTCGGCTCCGGTGCACGGGTTTCGAACGTCGCAGCAATGCTGAGAGCGGGTGAAGAACCTGCCATCGTCGCCGAAGAGCACGGAATCGGCATCGAGGCCGTCCGAGCCGCCGCACGCGTCCTCCTGGGCCGCGCCGCCTGAGTTCTACCTTGACGAGAACGCCGTGACTCGATCAGTCCGGCGTTTTCTCGTAGGCCTTGGATATCCATGCCACAAGCCGCCAGAGGTCTTCGGCACGCGGGCAGAATCCCTTGGGGCGGCGGATACCGAGTGGCTCGGGAAGATCGCCAACACTGGTTGGGTAGTACTCAATCGCGATGCCAAGATCATGGAACGACCTCACGAGCTGAGCGCATACCGCGCCGCGAAGGTCCACATGTTCTACCTACCCGGGGAAGCTACCCGAGAACTTCTCCTTCACTTGGTGGCGGTGAATCTCCAAGACGTAATCACGCATGCGGCCAACCGGAATCCTGATGTCTGGAAAATCACCGCGCGTGGTGTCGAGCGATTTCCCCTGAAGAAACGACGTGGCTGAGGGGTCCACCCTTCGAGTTTAGGCCGCCCGCAAGTCGTCCTCTGGTTGCGGTACTTGCACACGCATGTACCGCAACAAGAGGACGAAACGCGGGGGGTGTCAGCACTCGATGACGTTGACGGCGAGGCCGCCGCGCGAGGTCTCCTTGTACTTCACGCTCATGTCGGCGCCGGTCTCACGCATGGTCTTGATCGCCTTGTCCAGCGTCACGATATGCGACCCGTCGCCGCGCATCGCCATCCGCGCGGCGTGGATCGCCTTCGACGCGCCGACGGCGTTGCGCTCGATGCACGGAATCTGCACCAGCCCGCCGACCGGGTCGCAGGTCAGCCCCAGGTGGTGTTCGACGCCGATCTCGGCGGCGTTCTCCACCTGCGCCGGCGAGCCGCCGAGGACTTCGGTCATCCCGGCGGCGGCCATCGCGCTGGCCGAGCCGACCTCGCCCTGGCAGCCGACCTCGGCCCCGGAGATCGAGCCGGTCTGCTTGAGGATCGAGCCGATCGCGCCCGCGGTGAGCATGAACGTCACGATGCCGTCGTCGGAAGAGCCGCGGATGAACCGCTGGTAGTAGTGCAGGACCGCCGGGATGATCCCGGCGGCGCCGTTGGTCGGCGCGGTGACGACACGGCCGCCCGCGGCGTTCTCCTCGTTGACCGCCAGCGCGTACAGGCTCACCCAGTCCATGGCGTACAGCGGATCGCCGACGCCGTCTTCGGCGAGCAGCTTCTCGTGCAACGCCTTCGCCCGGCGCGGCACCTTCAGCCCACCGGGCAGGACGCCTTCGTGCTCACAGCCGTTGTGCACGCATTCCACCATGACCTGCCAGATCTCCAGCAGGCCTTCACGGACCTCCTCGCGCGTACGCCACGAGAGTTCGTTGCGCAGCATGATCTCGCTGATCGGCAGTCCGGTGTCCGCACAGTGCTTCAGCAGGTCCGCGCCGGTGCGGAACGGGAATTCCAAACTCGTCGAATCCTCGACGACGACAGTGTCGGTCTCGTAGGACTCGTCGCGCACGAAGCCACCGCCGACCGAGTAGTAGGTGCGCTCGCGCAGCACTTTCCCATCGGCGTCGAACGCACGGAAGATCATCCCGTTCGGATGCGCGGGCAACGACTTCCGCCGGTGCATGGTCAGATCGGTGTCCTCGGTGAACACGATCTCGTGCTCACCACGCACCTTCAGCAGGCAGGATTCGCGGATTTCCGCGACCTTGCCCGCCACGGTGTCGGTGTCGATCTCCTCCGGACGCTCCCCGGACAGCCCCAGCAGGACGGCCTTGTCGCTGCCGTGCCCGAACCCGGTCGCGCCCAGCGAACCGAACAGTTCGGCTTGGACACGCGTCGTGGCTGGCAGGTCGCCGTCGTCGGCGAGACCGTCCACAAAGGTCAGTGCGGCACGCATCGGGCCCACCGTATGGGAGCTGGAGGGGCCGATGCCGATCGAAAACAGGTCGAAGACGCTGATCGCCATTGATCTGCCCTCCTTCCTATCTGGCCAGCAGTGAGCTGGCTTCTTGGGCCGCGGGCCCTTCGGCGGCAAGATGGGCCAAGTTCTCCGACAGCGCTTCGCCGCGGTGAGCCTTCGTCTGCGCGAACAAGCGCCCGGCCCGATACGACGAGCGTACGAGCGGCCCGGCCATCACACCAGCGAAACCCATCGCTTCGGCTGCGTTCGAATGCTCGACGAACTCCTCGGGCTTGACCCACCGGTCCACCGGGTGATGCCGGGGAGAAGGCCGCAGGTACTGGGTGATCGTGAGGATTTCGCAGCCCGCGTCGACCAGGTCCTTCATCGCCGGAGCCACCTCCTCCGGCGTCTCGCCCATGCCCAGGATGAGGTTCGACTTCGTCACCAGACCGGCCTCACGAGCCCGCGTGATGACTTTCAGCGATCGCGCGTACCGGAAACCGGGACGGATGCGCTTGAAGATGCGCGGCACCGTCTCCACGTTGTGCGCCAGCACCTCAGGCCGCGAACCGAACACCTCGGCCAGTTGCCCCGGATCGGCGTTGAAGTCCGGGATCAGCAACTCCACCCCGGTACCCGGGTTCAACGCGTGGATCTGACGCACGGTTTCGGCGTACAGCCACGCGCCGCCGTCTTCCAGATCGTCGCGGGCGACACCGGTCACCGTCGAATAGCGCAACCCCATGGCCTGCACCGACTCCGCCACCTTGCGCGGCTCGGTCGTGTCCAGCGCGGCAGGTTTGCCGGTGTCGATCTGACAGAAGTCACACCGACGCGTGCACTGATCGCCACCGATCAGGAACGTGGCCTCACGGTCTTCCCAGCACTCATAGATGTTGGGACAACCGGCCTCCTCACACACGGTGTGGAGGCCTTCACGCTTGACGAGTCCCTTGAGTTCGGTGAACTCCGGCCCCATCCGCGCCCGCGTCTTGATCCACGGCGGCTTCTTCTCGATCGGAGTCTGCGCGTTGCGGACTTCGAGACGGAGAAGTTTGCGGCCCTCGGGCACAGCGCTCATCGGTTGAGATCCGCGTACAGCGGGTGCTTCTTCGCCAGCAGTTCGACCCGGGCGGACAGCGACTGGCTCAGCGCCTCGTCGAAGTCCGGGCGCAGCGCCTCGGCGATGATGTCGGCGACTTCGGTGAAGTCGTCGGCGCCGAAGCCGCGGGTCGCGAGCGCCGGGGTGCCGATCCGCAGGCCTGAGGTGATCATCGGCGGACGCGGGTCGAACGGGACGGCGTTGCGGTTGACCGTGATCCCCACCGAGTGCAGCCGGTCCTCGGCCTGCTGGCCGTCCAAGGTGGAGTTGACCAGGTCGACGAGCACCAGGTGCACGTCGGTGCCGCCGGTCAGCACCCGGACGCCCGCTTCGGCGCAGTCCGTGCGCGAAAGGCGGTCGGCCAGGATCTTCGCGCCTTCGAGGACACGCTGCTGGCGTTCGCGGAACTCCTCGCTCGCGGCGACCTTCAGCGCGACGGCCTTGGCGGCGATGACGTGCTCCAGCGGACCGCCCTGCTGGCCGGGGAACACCGCCGAGTTGATCTTCTTGGCGAGTTCCTGGCGGCAAAGGATGATGCCGCCACGCGGACCGCCGAGGGTCTTGTGCGTGGTCGTGGTGACGATGTCCGCGTAGGGCACTGGGCTCGGGTGCAGCCCCGCGGCGACGAGACCGGCGAAGTGCGCCATGTCGACCATGACCTTCGCACCGACCTCGTCGGCGATGCGGCGGAACTCGGCGAAGTCGAGCTGACGCGGGTACGCCGACCAGCCGGCGATGATCAGCTTCGGCTTGTGCTCCTTGGCAAGGCGCTCGATCTCCTCGACGTCGACGATCCCGGTCTCCTTGTCGACGTGGTAGGCGACGACGTTGTAGAGCTTGCCGGAAAAGTTGATCTTCATCCCGTGGGTCAGGTGACCGCCGTGGGCGAGGTCGAGACCGAGGATGGTGTCGCCGGGGTTGAGTACGGCGACCATGGCGGCGGCGTTGGCCTGCGCGCCCGAATGCGGCTGGACGTTGGCGTGCTCGGCGCCGAAGAGGGCCTTCGCGCGGTCGATCGCCAGCTGCTCGATGACGTCGACGTGCTCGCAACCGCCGTAGTAGCGGCGGCCGGGGTAACCCTCGGCGTACTTGTTGGTCAGCACCGAACCCTGCGCTTCGAGCACGCCAACCGGGGCGAAGTTCTCCGACGCGATCATTTCCAGGGTCGACTGCTGGCGGTCGAGTTCGGCGGCGACGGCCGCGGCGACCTCGGGGTCCACTTCGGACAAGCTTGCGTTGAACATGGATCAGCTCTCCTGGGTGAGCACGGCGTAGGCCTGGGCGTCGAGCAGGGCGGGCACGTCGCCGGACAGACGCACCTTCAGGAGCCATCCTTCGGTGTAAGGGTCCGAGTTGATCAGCTCGGGGGTGTCCGTTGTGGCTTCGTTCACCTCGACGACCTCGCCGTCCACGGGGGCGTACAGCTCGCTGACCGACTTGGTCGACTCGACCTCGCCGAACACCTCACCGGCGGTGACGGTGTCACCGACCGAGGGAAGCTGGACGAACACGATGTCACCGAGCGACTCGGCGGCGAAGGCGGTGATGCCCACGGTGGCGACGCCGTCGACGACGTTCAGCCACTCGTGTTCCTTCGTGTACTTCAGGTCCTGGGGGATGCTCATGGTTGCGAAAGGGCCTTTCAGGCGCGGGAGTAGAAGGGCAGGGCGACGACCTCGACGGGCTCGATACGGCCCCGGATGTCGACGGAAAGCTCGGTGCCGGGTTCGGCGTGTTCCCGGTCCACGTAGGCCATGGCGATCGGGTAGCCCAGGGTCGGCGACAGGGCGCCGCTGGTGACCTCGCCGATCTCGGTCTCGCCGGACAGGACGGTGTAGCCGTGTCGCGGCGCGCGGCGACCGGAGCCCTTGAGTCCGACGCGAACGCGGGGAACGTCCTTCTTGGACAGTTCCTCCAGCGCGGCCTTGCCGACGAAGTCACCCGGCTTCTCGAACTTGACGACACGGCCGAGACCGGCCTCGAACGGGCTCAGCTGGAGGCTGAGTTCGTTGCCGTACAACGGCATCCCGGCTTCGAGACGAAGCGTGTCGCGGCAGGCGAGACCGGCTGGGAGCAGCCCGTGCGGCTCGCCGGCCTCGGTGAGGATGCGCCAGACGGCGGGTGCCTCGCCGGCCGGGACGTACAGCTCGAAGCCGTCCTCGCCGGTGTAGCCGGTGCGGGCGAGCAGGACGTCATGGCCCTTCACGACGGCCGGGACGCTCGCGTAGTACTTGAGCGCGCCGAGGTCGGCGTCGGTGACGGCGCCGAGGATCTCGACGGCCTTCGGGCCCTGGACGGCGATCAGCGCGACGTCCTCCGACTTGTTGTCGACGACCGCGTCGAATCCGGAGACCCGCTCGGCCAGTGCTTCCGCGACCACGGCGGCGTTACCCGCGTTGGCGACGACCAGGAACTTCTCGTCTTCGAGGCGGTAGACGACCAGGTCGTCGAGCACGCCGCCGTTCTCGTCGCAGATCATCGTGTAGCGCGCCCGGCCCGGCTTGACGCCGGACAGGTTGCCGACCAGCGCGAAGTCGAGGGTCTCGGCCGCCTGCGGGCCCTTCACCTCGATTTCGGCCATATGGGAGAGGTCGAACAGCCCGGCCGTCTCACGGACCGCCTTGTGCTCCGCCAGTTCGCTCGAATAGCGGATCGGCATCGACCAGCCCGCGAAGTCGGTGAACAACGCACCCAGTCCTTTGTGGACTCCGTGCAGGGACGTCTCTTTCGACATCAAGTGCCTCAGTTCTCGTAGGCGTTGAGCGGCGGGCAGGAGCAGACGAGGTTACGGTCCCCGCGCGCACCGTCGATGCGGCGCACCGGGGGCCAGTACTTGGCCTTGCGGTTCACTCCGGCGGGGTACACCGCGAGCTCGCGGTCATACGGCAGATACCATTCGCCGACCAGGGTTTCGGCCGTATGCGGCGCGTTGCGCAGCGGGCTGTTGTCCGCGGTCCAGCGGCCCTGCGCGACGGCGTCGATCTCCGCGCGGATGGCGATCATCGCCTCGATGAACCGGTCGATCTCGCCGAGGTCCTCGGATTCGGTCGGCTCGACCATCAGCGTGCCCGCGACCGGGAACGACATGGTCGGGGCGTGGAAACCGTAGTCGATCAGGCGCTTCGCGACGTCGTCCACGCTGACGCCGGTCTCCTTGGTGAGCCCGCGCAGGTCGAGGATGCACTCGTGCGCGACCAGGCCGTCCTGACCGGTGTAAAGCACCGGGTAGTGCTGGTTGAGGCGCTTGGCCACGTAGTTCGCCGCGAGGACGGCGACCTGCGTCGCGGCGGTGAGCCCGCCCGCGCCCATCATGCGGACATACGCCCACGAGATCGGCAGGATCGACGCCGAACCGAACGGGGCGGCGCTGATCGGGCCGACACCGGTCGAGGGGCCGGCCTTCTCCAGCAGCGGGTGATTCGGCAGGTACGGCGCGAGGTGCGCGCGCACCGCGACCGGGCCGACGCCGGGGCCACCGCCACCGTGCGGGATGCAGAAGGTCTTGTGCAGGTTCAGATGCGAGACGTCGCCGCCGAACTCACCCGGCTTCGCCAGGCCGAGCAGGGCATTGAGGTTCGCGCCGTCGACGTAGACCTGGCCGCCCGCGTCGTGGACGATCTTGGCCAGCTCGTCGATGCCGTGCTCGTACACGCCGTGCGTGGACGGATATGTAACCATAATGGCTGACAAACTGTCGCGGTTGGCCTCGACCTTGGCGCGCAGGTCTTCGAGGTCGACATTGCCCTCGTCGGTGCACTTGACCACGACGACACGCATCCCGGCCATGACCGCGGAAGCCGCGTTCGTGCCGTGCGCGGACGACGGGATCAGGCAGACCTCGCGCTCGGTCTGGCCGTTCGCGTGGTGGTAGGCGCGGATCGCGAGCAGGCCCGCGAGTTCACCCTGGCTGCCCGCGTTCGGCTGCAGCGACACCTTGTCGTAGCCGGTGACCTCGGCCAGCCAGCCGGCGAGCTGCTCGATCAGGACGTGGTAGCCCTCGGCGTCCCCGGCCGGGGCGAACGGGTGGATCCCCGCGAACTCGCGCCAGCTGATCGGCTCCATCTCGGTGGTGGCGTTGAGCTTCATCGTGCAGGAGCCGAGCGGGATCATGCCGCGGTCGAGCGCGTAGTCCAGATCCGACAGGCCGCGCAGGTAGCGCAGCATCGCGGTTTCGGAACGGTGCGAGTGGAAGACCTCGTGGGTGAGGTACTCGCTCTCGCGGTTCAGCCCGGCGGGCAACGCGCTCGTCCCGGCAGCCGGGGCGTCGATGCCGAAGGCGTTGAGCACCTTCGCGATGATCACCGGCGTGGTGACCTCGTCGACGGCGATGCGGACGTGGTCGGCGTCGACCGGGCCGAGGTTGATCCCGTTTTCGCGGGCCACGGCGACGACGGCTTCGGCCTGCCCGGGCATGCGGGCGAGGACGGTGTCGAAGAAGCCCTCGTGGACGACCTCGACACCGCCGGTGCGGAGGGCGTCCGCCAGCCCGGCGGCGAGTTCGTGGACACGGGTGGCGATGCGCTTGAGGCCGTCCGGGCCGTGGTAGACCGCGTACATCGCGGCGAGCACGGCGGGCAGCACCTGCGCGGTGCAGATGTTCGAGGTCGCCTTCTCGCGGCGGATGTGCTGCTCACGGGTCTGCAGCGCGAGGCGGTACGCGGGGTTGCCGTCGGCGTCGACCGAGACACCGACGAGGCGGCCGGGCAGCGAACGCTCGAGGCCGGCGCGGACGGCCATGTACCCGGCGTGCGGTCCGCCGTAGCCAAGCGGGACACCGAAACGCTGGGTGGAACCGGCCGCGATGTCCGCGCCGAACTCGCCCGGCGCGGTGACCAGCGTGAGGGCGAGCAGGTCGGCGGCGACCGTGTACAGCGCACCGGCGGCCTTCGCGGTCTCGGAGATGGCGGAGTAGAAGCCCGCGCCGCGCAGTACGCCGGAAGCACCCGGGTACTGGACGACGACGCCGAAGAACTCCTCCGGCAGGCCCGTGAGCAGGTCGCGGACCTCGACCTCGACACCCATCGCCTCGGCGCGGGTGCGCACGACGGCGATCGTCTGCGGCAGGCATTCGGCGTCGAGGACGACCTTGTTCGACTTCGCCTTCGACACGCGGCGCATCAGCATGACGGCCTCGGCGACCGCGGTGGACTCGTCGAGCAGGGAGGCGTTCGCGGTGGCGAGACCGGCCAGCTCGGAGACCATGGTCTGGAAATTGAGGAGGGCTTCGAGACGGCCCTGCGAGATCTCCGGCTGGTAGGGCGTGTACGCCGTGTACCAGGCCGGGTTCTCCAGCACGTTGCGGCGGATGACCGCCGGGGTGACCGTGTCGTGGAAGCCGAGACCGATCATCTGCGTCATCGGCTTGTTCAGCGCGGCGAGCGCGCGAAGCTCGGCGATGGCGTCTTCTTCGGACGCGGCCGGGGGAAGTTCGAGGTCACGGGTGACCCGGATCGCGGACGGGACGGCGGCCTGCACCAAGGCGTCGAGGCTGCTGTAGCCGACCTCGGCGAGCATCTTGGCCTGCTCGGACTCCGAGGGGCCGATGTGCCGGTCGTCGAAGGACGTACTGGTCAAGGGAGCTCCTTTACTCAGGCGCCGGATAGACCGGTGCGCTGGGAACTCCCCCTCTGTCATGGCACCTGAGAGTTTCACCGCCCGTGGAGGACGACTTTCACCTTGGGTGAGGCGCACTTGCGCGCCTGCTTTCCAGAGTGGCCTCGCGGAAGCGGTAGTGGGTACCTGAGAGATTCCGGGGAGTTTGCTCCTTCGGTGCCCCACCACGTTCGTGGGGGCTCTCCCGCTCCAGCTCAACGGCCCTGTCTGCAGTTGTGCGCATACCGTACCTGCCGCGTTCGGCACGCGTCTACTTCAGGACGGGCACGTCACTTTTGTCCCGTCCGGCCGGACGGGATGCCGCACACGCGTGCTTGAAGGCGCGACTCGCGTGCTTGAAGGCGTGACACGCGTGCTTGGAGGCGGAACTCGTGGATTACAGCGGGGTGACGTAGGCCCCGGAGATACCGCCGTCCACCAGGAACTGCGAAGCCGTGATGAACGAGGCGTCGTCGCTGGCCAGGAAGGCGACCGCGCCCGCGATCTCCTCCGGTTCGGCGAACCGCCCGACGGGCACGTGCACCAGGCGGCGCGCGGCCCGCTCGGGGTCCTTCGCGAACAGTTCCTTCAGCAGCGGCGTGTTCACCGGCCCCGGGCACAGCGCGTTGACCCGGATGTTCTCCCGCGCGAACTGCACGCCCAGTTCCCGGCTCATCGCCAGCACCCCGCCCTTGGACGCGGTGTAGGAGATCTGCGACGTCGCCGCGCCCATCACCGCGACGAACGACGCCGTGTTGATGATCGAGCCCTTCCCCTGCCGTCGCATCTGCGGCAACACGGCCTTGCAGCACAGGTACACCGAGGTCAGGTTGACCTTCTGCACCTTCTCCCACGCGTCGATGCCGGTGGTCAGGATCGAGTCGTCCTCGGGCGGGGAGATGCCGGCGTTGTTGAACGCGACGTCGACCGAGCCGAATTCGTCCACTGTGGTCTGGAACAGGGCCTCGACCTGGTCCGCGTCGGTGACGTCCGCCTGGATGAACAGGCCGCCGACCTCCTCGGCCGCGGCCTTGCCCGCCTCGGCCGAGATGTCGCCGATGACGACCTTCGCGCCTTCGCTCGCCAGACGCCGCGCGGTCGCGAGCCCGATACCGCTGCTGCCGCCGGTGATGACCGCGACGCGGCCCTCGAAACGCTGAACCATTATTCCTCCGTACTGATGAAGACGTTCTTGGTCTCGGTGAAGGCGTCGAGGGCGTCCGGGCCGAGTTCGCGGCCGAGCCCGGACTGCTTGAATCCGCCGAACGGCGTCCAGTACCGGACGGACGAGTGCGAGTTCACCGACAGGTTCCCCGCTTCGACGCCGCGTGCGACGCGGAAGGCGCGGCCGACGTCGCGGGTCCAGATCGAACCGGAAAGCCCGTACTCGGTGTGGTTCGCCATGGTCACCGCGTCCGCCTCGTCGGCGAACGGGACCACCGCGACGACCGGGCCGAAGATCTCGTCCGAGGCCAGCGGATGCCGCAGGTCCGGCGGGGTGACGACGGTCGGCGCGAACCAGTAGCCGGGACCGGCGGGCGCGCTGCCCCGGAACGCCACCGGCGTGCTGTCGTCCACATAGGACGACACCTTCGCGTGGTGCCCGGCGGAGATCAACGGCCCCATCTCGGTCACTTCGAGCCGCGGATCCCCGACGACGACGCCCCGCACGGCGGGCTCCAGCAACTCCATGAACCGGTCGTACACACTCGTCTGCACCAGGATCAGCGACCGTGCGCAGCAATCCTGACCGGCGTTGTCGAACACGCCGTACGGCGCCGTGGCCGCGGCCTTCTCCAGGTCGGCGTCGGCGAAGACGATGTTCGCGTTCTTGCCGCCCAGCTCCAGCGTCACCCGCTTCACCTGCGCGGCGCAGCCCGCCATGATCTGCTTGCCGACCTCGGTGGAGCCGGTGAAGACCACCTTCCGTACCGCCGGATGGTCCACGAACCGCTGTCCCACCACGGATCCCTTACCCGGGAGCACCTGGAAGACGTCCGAGGGGATCCCGGCCTCGCGCGCGAGTTCGCCGAGGCGGATCGCGGTCAGCGGGGTGAGTTCCGCGGGTTTGAGCACGACGGTGTTGCCCGCGGCCAGTGCGGGTGCGAAGCCCCAGCCCGCGATCGGCATCGGGAAGTTCCACGGCACGATCACGCCGACCACGCCGAGTGGCTCGTGGAACGTCATGTTCACCCCGCCGGATACCGGGATCTGCGTGCCGTTCAGCCGTTCGGGCGACGCGGAGTAGTACGTCAGCACGTCGCGGACGTTGCCTGCTTCCCAGCGCGCGTTGCCGATCGTATGCCCGGAGTTGGCGACCTCCAGCTGGGCGAGGTTCTCGATGTCGGCGTCGACGGCGTCGGCGAACCGGCGCAGCAGCCGCGCCCGGTCTCCGGGGGATACCGCACGCCAGGCCGGGTAGGCCGCCTGAGCGCGGGTGATCGCCGCGTCGGTCTCCTCGGCCGAGGTCAGCGCGACCGACCTCACCACGTCCTCGGTGGCGGGGTTGATCACCTCGTACACCGCCGACGTGTTCCCTCCCTCGGAGGCGGCGTCGTACTCGGTCATGCGCGCTCCTTCGCAGCTGTTACGAGTGCCTCGAAAAGCCTTGCTTCGTCAGGATTCTGTTCGGGATGCCATTGGACGCCGAGTACGAAATCGTCACCGGGCAGCTCGGCCGCCTCGATGGTCCCGTCGGCGGCCCAGCCCGTCGCGACCAGCCCGTCACCGAGCTTGTCGATCGCCTGATGGTGGTAACACGGCACCTTGACCTCGGTGCCGAGGATCGACGCGGCCCGGCTGCCCTCGGCGAGGGTCACCGTCGTGGTGCCGAAGGTCGCGGGCGCGGGCTGGTGATCCGCACTGTCCAAAGTGTCCGGCAGATGCTGGGCGAGCGTCCCGCCCAGCGCGACGCTGAGCACCTGCAACCCCCGGCATACCCCCAAAACCGGCTTGCGCGCGGCCAAAGCGGACTTGAGCAGCCCGAACTCGAAGGCGTCCCGGTTCGGCCGGGTGTACGTCGTCGCGTGCTGCTCCTGGCCGTAACGCGCAGGCTCGATGTCGGCGCCGCCGACCAGCACCAGACCGTCCACGGCGGACACCAGCCGGTCGTGCGCGTCACTCACCGGCGGCAACAGCACGGGGACACCGCCCGCCGCGGCGATACCGTCCACGTAGACGCGGTGCAGCAACGCGGCTTCGGTCTCCCACACCAGGAACTTCGCGGGCTCCAGGTAGCAGGTGAGCCCGATCAGAGGGTCAGAGCCTTTCGAACCCACGGATCCTCTCCCAGTCGGTGACGGCGGCGTCGTACGCGGCGTTCTCGACCTTCGCCGCGTTCAGATAGTGGTCGACGACCTCGTCCCCGAACGCCGTCCTGGCGAGTTCACTCTGGTCGAGCAGCGCCGCGGCCTCCCTCAGCGTCGTCGGCACGGTCGGCTTGCCGGAGCCGTAGGCGTTGCCATGGAACTCCGGCTCCAGCTTGAGTTCGTTCTCGATGCCGTGCAACCCGGAGGCGATCAGCGCGGCGACCGCGAGATACGGGTTCACGTCGCCGCCCGGGACACGGTTCTCGGTGCGCAGTGATTCGCCGTGCCCGACGACGCGGAGCGCGCACGTGCGGTTGTCGGTACCCCACGCGACCGCGGTCGGCGCGAAGCTGCCGGGGACGAAACGTTTGTACGAGTTGATGTTCGGCGCGAGGAAGTAGGTGAGTTCGCGTAGCCCGGCGAGCTGACCGGCGAGGAAGTGCTCCATCAGCGGCGAGAACCCGCCGGGGCCGTCGCCCGCCAGCACGGCCTCGCCCGAGGTGGAGCGCAGGCTGAGGTGGATATGGCAGGAGTTGCCCTCGCGTTCGTTGTACTTCGCCATGAACGTGAGGCTCTTGCCCTCCTGCGCGGCGATCTCCTTGGAGCCGGTCTTGTAGATACTGTGGTTGTCGCAGGTGGTCAGCGCGTCGGCGTAGCGGAACGCGATCTCGTGCTGGCCGGGGTTGCATTCGCCCTTGGCCGACTCGACGTACAACCCGGCGCCGCCCATGTCGTTGCGGATCCGGCGCAACAGCGGTTCGATCCGCGAAGTGCCGAGCATCGAGTAGTCGACGTTGTACTGGTTGGCCGGGCGGAGACCCTGGTAGCGCTTGTCCCATGCCGACTCGAAGGTGTCGTCGAAGACGATGAACTCCAGCTCGGTGCCCACGTGGGCACCGAGACCGAGCGCGGCCAGCCGATCGAGCTGCCCGCGCAGGATCTGACGGGGCGACGGGGCCACCGCACCGCCCTGCACCCGTTCGAGGTCGGCGAGGACGAGCGCGGTGCCCTCCTGCCACGGCAGCAAGCGCAGTGTGTCGAAGTCCGGGCGCAGGACGAAGTCGCCGTAGCCGGTCTCCCAAGACGACATCTCGTAGCCGTCGACGGTGTTCATGTCGACGTCGACCGCGAGCAGGTAGTTGCACGCTTCGGTGGCGTGCTCGACGACCTCGTTGAGGAAGTACTCGGCGGCGCAGCGTTTGCCCTGCAGCCTGCCCTGCATGTCGGTGATGGCCACCAGCACCGTGTCGACGGTGCCGTCCTCGACGAGTTCCCGGAGCCGAGCCAGTGTGAGCATGCCGCGCCTGTTCGCCATCAGCCTCACCTAAAGGTTCGAAGCGGTACCTTTACGGCTTCTTCCTACCGGGTCGACTGGAGCCGGTCAACTTGGCCAATGGTCTAGTTCGCTATCCATTGCGGACTGTAGTTGATCCCTGGGCGGATTGTCTGTGTTGCCCGGCTGAGAAGATGCTGTGAATCCCGCCGGACCGGGAGGAGATCCGCACCTCCGGAACGTTGTACGGATCAAGAGAGGTGAGAAGGAATGACACAGGCATTCACGCAGCAGTCCACGTTCACCGAGTCCCAGGGACGGGCTCAGCTTCCGACGCTGCCCAGCGGGTGGCCGATCGGCTCCTACGAGTCGTACTCCGATGCGCAGCGTGCGGTCGACCACCTCGCGGGGACGGACTTCCCGATCACCGACGTCACCATCGTCGGGGTCGAACCGATGCTGGTCGAGCGGATCGCCGGGCGGATGGGCTGGAGCAAGGTGCTGACCAGCTCGGCACTGTCCGGCGCGATGTTCGGTATGTTCCTCGGCCTCGTGCTAAGCCTGCTGAACCCGGGCGCCGGACTGGTGCCGATCCTCGTCGGCCTCGTCGGCGGTATCGGCTTCAACCTGCTGTTCGGGGCGTTGGGGTACGCGGCTTCGAAGAACAAGCGCGGCTTCATCTCGCAGAGCCAGCTGGTCGCCCGGCGCTACGACGTCCTGGCCCAGCCACGCAACGCCGAGAAGGGCCGCGCCCTGCTGGCCGACCTGGCAGCCAGGAGCGCGTTCCTCCACTGAACCGCCTGAAGTACATGAAGGCCCCCTTACTTGCGCTAGACGCAAGGAAGGGGGCCTTCATGTACTGAGGAAGGGGACGGCCCCCGACGGTCCGCCCCCGCCCCGGCCACCTAGCGCGTCGGCTGGGTGGGGCTCGACGGCGGCACCGCGGAAGACGAAGGCGGTGCCTGCGGCGTGGAAGGCGGTGCCTGCGGCGTGGCGGACGGCGTCACGGGTGAACCCTTCGGGATCGCCGCGCTGAACGGGACGTCGGTCTTCTCCTCGCAGTAGGAGCGGTTTCCGTTGTAGCCGTTGAGGTTCCCGTAGTTGTCCTGCACGCCTCGCTCGAGCCGCGGCCGCGGATACCGGTTGTCGTTACCGGCCGTCCGCTTCTCACCGGAGCTCTTCTCGCAGGCGTAGCGCGTCGTGCTGAGCGGACGGCCGTTCTCGTCGTAGAGGTAGATCTCGGTCAGCGGCTTGCCCTCGGCGTCGAACGCGTAGATGTTGTCCACGCCCTGATTTCCGTACATCAGCTGCGGATTGCCGTAGGTGTCGTTGTAATTCGGCGGGTAGCCGTCGTACGAACCGCTGCCGTACGACCGTTTCGCGATCAGGTCGACCGCCGCGCCGGCACCGCCGAGCATGCTGCCGATGACGAACGCGGAGATCGGCAAGGCCAGCCACAGCAGCCGTCGGTCGGCCTTCAGCTTCGGGCCAGCCCAGACCACCGCGATGGCCGCCAGCAGCATCAGCGGCAGCAGCAGCACGGCCCCGGTGTCGCGAACCACGAGCAGCAGGCCGAATATGACCAGCACCGCGGCGCACAGGATCCACCACGCCGGCTTGAGCGAGCGGAAGTAAGTCAGCCCCTTGCCGTTCCGGTTGGCCTGGAACGACGTCGCGGTCTCGCGAAACTTGACGACCTCGGGTAGTTCCGCGATCGGCCCGACGCCCTTGCGGACCACGTACGCGACGCTGATAGCGAACACGGGGGCCACCAGAAGCACGCCCACCAACGGTTCCACCCGGACCCACACCGCGGCCGTGAAGCCGAACAGCGCGAACCCGCCCACCGAGAACATCAGTCCCCAGAACGCGAAACGCGCCCCGCCGATCCCGGTCTTCACCTTCACCACGGTGGTCTTGTCACCCGCGTCGGCCGGACGAGCCGGATAGCCGCCGGACGCCCGCAGTTCGGCGGCGTAGCTTTCGGGGCTGCCCAGTCGCTCGATGAGCGCGTCGACTTTGGCGTTCTCCCCCAGTTCCGCTTCCATTTCGGCGAGATGGGGACGGACGTCTTCGAGGATTTCCTCGACTTCGCTTTCGGGCAGGTCGGCGAGCGCGCTCCTGACCCTCGCCAGATACACCCGCACGGCGGTCGGATTCTGCGTGCTCATGCTGCCTCTCCCAACAGGCTGTTCATTGTCGAAGCGAAAGTCCGCCAGGTCTGCCCCGATTCTTCGAGGCGTTGGCGACCCGGTTCGTTGAGGCTGTAGTACTTCCGGTGCGGGCCTTCCTCGCTCGGCACCACGTACGACGTCAGCAGGCCTGCCTTGTACAGCCGCCGGAGCGTCCCGTACACCGATGCGTCGCCCACCTCCTGCAACCCCGCGATCCGGAGTCTTCGGAGTACGTCGTAGCCGTAGCCGTCCTCTCCGCGAAGCACCGCGAGAACGGCGAGGTCCAGCACGCCTTTAAGTAGCTGACTGATCTCCACAGTCGCGTCCCTCCCAGTCTTACGCAACAGAAGGTACCACGCATTGCACAGTAGTGCGCACGGCAGAGGCGACTTGCGTACGGCGAAGGTTCATGGGTTACTTAGTCCAGTAATGAACCACCGCACCTGACTTCAGGTGCACGACTCTGGGGACGGAGGTGTCGTGCTCGACGAAGGAACACCCCTGTTCGCGCAGATCGCCGAACAGATCGCCGACGACATCGCCGAGGGAAGCCTTTCCGAGGGGGAACGCGTGCCGTCAACCAACGAACTCGCCGCCTTCTACCGGATCAATCCGGCGACGGCGGCCAAGGGGATCAACGTGCTGGCCGACGACGGCCTGCTGGAGAAACGGCGGGGCATCGGCATGTTCGTCGCCGCCGGAGCACGGGAAAAACTGCTCACCGACCGGCGGAAACGGTTCGCCGAGCAGTACCTCGAGCCGATGCTGGCCGAAGCGAGGCGCCTCGGCATCAACGACGAAACCCTGATCTCGCTCATCCGCGGGAACGGACATCAGAACGGAGGACCCGCCGCATGACGCCGACCATTTCCACCACCGGCCTGACCCGGCGCTACGGCGACCACCTCGCACTCGACGACGTCTCTATCGACATCGAAGAAGGCAAGATCACCGGCCTGCTGGGCCGCAACGGGGCAGGCAAGAGCACCTTTCTCCGCATCGTCACCGCCCAGGAGTTCGCCAGCCGCGGCACCGTCGGAGTGTTCGGCGAGAACCCGGTGGAGAACGAGCGGGTGCTGCGGCGTCTCGTACTCGTCCGCGAGGACCAGCAGTTCCCGGACTTCAAGGTGAAGCACGCGCTCGCCGCGGCCTCGTGGTTCTACCCGAACTGGGACGCCGAACTGGCCGACACCCTGCTCCGCGACTTCGACCTGCCGCTGAAGCGCCCGATCAAGAAGCTCTCACGCGGGATGCGCTCGGCGCTGTCGATCACACTCGGGCTGGCGGCGCGCGCGGAACTCACCCTGCTCGACGAGCCGTACGCGGGTCTCGACGCCGTCGCACGGCAGCTGTTCTACGACCGGCTGCTCGACGACTACTCGAACCACCCGCGCACGGTGCTGCTTTCCACGCACCTGATCGACGAGGTGGCCGACCTGCTGGAGCATGTCGTGATGATCGACAAGGGCCGCGTCGTCCTCGACGCCCCGGCGGACGAACTGCGTGGCACGGCCGCCACCGTCACCGGACCAGCCGCGGCGGTGGAGACCTTCGTCGACGGCCGCCGGGTGCTGCACCGCCGCAAGATCGGTTCGCGGGCTTCCGTCACCGTCGCCGACGCGCTCGACGCGGCGGCCAAGGCACGGGCGCAGGCCCTGCACTTGAAGCTGGAACCGTTGTCACTGCAGCAATTGATGGTGCACACCTCCAACGGACAGACCGCAGAGGAGGCGTCCGCATGAACACTTTGGTCACTATCGCGCGCTACCACCTGGTGGACCGGCTTCAGTTCCTGGTACTCCCGGTCGGCGTCACCTTCTTCGCCTTCGGCGTGAATCTCGCCATTTTCGCGACTTTGCAAGAGGACCACCAGAACTACTCCGGCGGCCTGTTCACGCTCTTCGTGTTCATGCTCGTCTGCGGGGCCTTGAGCATGACGAAGTCGCTGCCGTTCGGCCTGGCGCTGGGCGTGTCGAGGCGGTCGTACTACCTGGGCACGGTCCTGCTGGTCGCCGGGTTGTCCGCGCTGTACTCGGTGGGGATCGTCGTATTACAGGCGATCGAGGAGGCGACCGGCGGCTGGGGGCTCAACCTCAACTACTTCCGGGTGCCCTGGCTGCTCAACGGGCCCTGGTATCTGACCCTGCTCACGTCGTTCGTCCTGCTCACGCTGATGTTCATGTACGGCATGTGGTACGGCCTGATCTACCGGCGCGCCGCGGTGGTGGGGGTGGTCCTGTTCAGCGCCGCACAGGTACTGGTACTGCTGGGCATCGTGCTCCTGCTCACCTGGACCGGCTCCTGGTCGAAGCTCGGCACCTTCTTCAGCACGCTGACCGTTGGCGGGATGACCGCGGTGCTCGCGATCCTCGTCTGCCTCGCCGGTGTCGGCGGTTTCGCCACGATGCGGCGCGTCACCGTCTGACCCCGCGATCTTCGCCGTCTGGGGGTGGCGAAGATCGCGTCTCAAGCTAGGGCGTGTCTGGCAAATCTCGTTCGCGGTCTTCGCGCCCAGGTGGCCCCTGGCGGCGTGGGCCCTTCGACCGAGTACGCCCAGTACGAGGCCGAAGGGCCCACACCACCAGGAACCACCTGGATCACGAACCCCATCGAACAGATTTGCCAGACACGCCCTAG